>JAYTGI010000281.1:0-11247 GCA_043733605.1 Demequina sp.
GACGTCATCTCCACGCCTTTCGTAGCAGCGCCACCCGGCCATGAAGCTCGGGTGGCGCCGCGAATTGGGACTCGCTAGTGGTACACGTTAAATGAGCCAATGCCTGACCCTATGGTCCACGACGAGTAAGTTGCGCCCCACGCATAGCTCGATGTCGTACTTCCGTAGCGAACTCGGAGGCCAATGTTCCCCGAATATGTGCCATCCTCATACGCGGTGACCTTCTGTGAGGAATTCACCGTCGTGTACTTGGTGACACCCACCGTGCCGAAGTAGCACATGTTGTTCAACAACCACCCGGTTTCCGCCGCGCTAGCAACCGACGGCGCCAACGCGACCGCTAAACTGGCGATCACGACCACGATCCCCGCGCGCTTACTGCTCTTCTTCATCTCCATCAACTTTCCCCTTCGTCGAATCTGAAGTGAATGGGCGAGTGGTGGCCACCCCTCGATGGGAACAATAGTTTCCGCTCCGGAGGGGCCGTCAAGCCCCCAGTTATACGGCGGGACCGAAGTCCCACGGCCGCAAGGTGTCTGCTACTTAAGCCCCGAGTACGAGTGCAGGCCCTGCACATACAGGTTGACCACGGTGAAATTCAGCACGATCGCGATGAGGCCCCAGATCGCGAGCCACGCGGCCCTTCGCCCGGCCCAACCCTGCGTCGTCCTGGCGTGCAGGTACGCGGCGTAGAGAATCCAGATCACGAACGACCAGACCTCCTTGGGGTCCCAGCCCCAGAATCGGCCCCACGCATGCTCGGCCCACATCGCGCCCGACATGACCGTGAACGTCCACAGCACAAAGCCCACCGCGTTGAGCCTGAACGTCAGCGATTCCAGAACTTGCGGCACCGGCACCGCCTCGATCCAGCGCGCGGCCTTGCTCTTGACGGCCCGATGCGGCAGGTTCAGCCAGCCAAAGAAGCGCCGACGCTTCTTGAGTTCGCGGTCGCGGTCGATGCGCATGACCTGCAGTACGGACGCGGCGCCAGATACCCCAAAGATTCCCGAGGCGATGATCGCGATGGGCACGTGGATGACAAGCCAATAGCTGTCGAGGGCAGGCTGCAGGCCCACCGCGTCGCGGTACCAGACACGCAGCCCCGTCACCACGGCAAAGGCGGCGAATCCCGCCACGGCGGGGGCGATATACGTGATGTCCCTGCGGCGCTGCACGATGAGGAACACGGCAACGGCGACCATCGATCCGGCAATGGTGAACTCATACATGCTCGACCACGGCGCATGCCCGGCATCGATTCCGCGCGTGACAACGCCGACGAGGTGGAGCGCAAGGCCAACGAGCATCGCGGCACGGCCGATGCCTTGGGACCTCGCGCCCGGCTTGGCGCCCGGCTTGGCGGATGGCCTGATGGCGGGAGGCGAGACCGACTCCTGGGCGGCGGGCGCGTCCGCCGACGCGTCGGCTTCCGTGGCGTCCGTAGCAAAGGCAGCGCCAGAACCAGCGCCGACGCTGACGAGAGCCGCATTCTTGGCGGTGAGTCTGGCATCGGCCACCCGCGCAAGCCGCACGCTGTATGCCACCATGGCAATCGCGTAGAGCGTCGCCGCGGTCCAGAGCGCCATAACGCTCACGTCGGTCACGTTCACAATTCCTCCTGCCGCGCGCTGGGACGGGGGACCGGCAGCCCTGTGGTCACTGCCAGGGCCGACGCGAGTGCGCGGGCGGCTGCCTCGTCATGCGGGGGAGCAAGAGCGGCGGCCTCTACGAGTGTACTTTCACCCTCGCCCGCTGTGAGTACAAGCCACAAGCGGCGCCTGGGTGCAAAGAGCGAGACCGCGACGCCAAACAGCATCGCGAGCGCCGTGCCGAGCACCCACGGCAGGGACGGGTCGGCGCGCAGGTCGAGGGCCACGAAGCGCGGCAGCGAGTCCCACGTCACGGTGCCGAGGCCGTCCGGAAGCGTCACCGTCTGCCCTTGGACGATGTCGATCACGAGCGGCTTGCCGTCGTCGCCGAGCACGGGTTTAAGTTTGGTCTCATCGAGTTGATAGACGTTTTGGGGAATGCCTGTGTCGAGCCCGAGGTCTCCCGTGTACGCGCTCAGCAGGATCACGGGGTTGACCGATTGCGGGTTGACCGAGGACACCGTGCCGTCGGGCGCCTGCGCGGCCGTCGGGTACAGCGTGGCCACCAGGCCGATCTGCGGTCCAGACGTGACGTCTGGCACCTTGACGACGCCGGTGGAGGTGTAGTTGCCGTCCTGAGGCAAGAAGGGCGTGGAGCCGGAGAGGGCGACGTTGCCGTCCGCGTCCCTCACGGTAAGAACCGGGGCGTAGCCATTGCCTTGGAGGTAGATCTTGCCGCCGTCGATCTCGAGGGGGTGGTTGACCTTGATGGTCGAGTTGGCCGCGGATTTGCCCGGTTCCGCAAAGGTGACGTGCGCGGTGAACGACACGGGGCGTCCCGTGACGTCGAACACCGGATCAAAGCGGTCGAGCGTGAGCGTGAAGGGCTTGAGCCACGCGGGGTCGAAGAGCCTGCCCGCCTCGAAGCTGTCGTAGTCGACGGCCGCGTTGGTGAAGGTCTGGCCCTCGACGATGATCGCCTGGCCGCGATACGTGTACGCCGAGCCAAAGGCGAGGGCGCACAGCACGCCGACGAGCGCCGTGTGGAACACCAGGTTTCCCCACTCGCGCAGGCTCCCCTGCTCGAGCGCCACGGCGGTTTCGGGAGTCCCGTCGCGAGAGGTGCGCTCGTCAACGCGCACGCGGTAACCGGTGAGCCAGCCCCATACCAGGTGTCCCCTGCCCCATGAGCGCAAGGCGGCCACGGCATCGGCCGTCGACAGCGGCGACGATGCCTCGAGCCTGCCCTCGTAGCGTGCGAGCGAGCTTGGCGCCGAGGAGACGGGCACGAGCGCGGCCTTCCCGTGGGCCACCGCGCGGGGAATGATGCAGCCGATGAGCGACAGGAACAGCAGCACGTAGATCGAGGTGAACCACGCGGAGCCGAACACGTCGAGCAGCCCCACGCGATCGAGCCACGGGCCGATGCCGGGATTGTTGTCGAGGAACGACTGGGTCTTGGCCGCGTTCTGGGGCCATTGCGGGAGGAGCGAGCCAGGGATCGCGGCGAGGCCAAGCAGAAGCAACAGGACGAGCGCGAGGCGCATCGAGGTGACCTGCCTCCAACCCCAACGGAGCCATCCGCGCACGCCGAGTCGCGGCGCCGCGGGGTACGCATAGTTGTCGGCGGAAAAGCGCTTCGGTTGTTCAAGGGCCGGCTGTTCGGGCTCGAGCGTGTTTTCCGCGCTCATACCGCCACCCAGAAGCCGTTGATCCATTGCTGCATCTGGCCGGTGATCTGACCCCACAGTCCCGTCACCAGCAGCAGTCCAAGCACCACGAGCATCGCGCCACCCGTGCGCATCAACGCGAGCCGATGCCTGCGCAACCAGCCAAGGATCGCCCGCGAGCGCTCGATCCACAGGGCGAGCACCAAAAACGGCATGCCAAGGCCGAGCGAATACGCCACCGCGAGGATCACGCCGCGAGTCGCGGTGGCCTCACCGAGCGACAGCGTGAGGACGGCAGCGAGGGTGGGGCCGATGCACGGGGTCCAGCCCAAACCGAAGACGACACCAAGCAGCGGGGCACCCCACATACCCGCCTTGGGCGAAACGTGCACGCGACGCTCGCGCTGCATGAAGGGCACTGCGCCGAGGAAGACGAAGCCCATCACCACCACGAGCACCCCCAACACCCGCGTGATGGTGTCGAGTTCACCGCCGACTCGCGCGCCCAGGGAAGCGAAGGCCACGCCCAAGACCACGAACACCGCGGTGAATCCCGCCACGAACATCGCCACGCCGAGCACCAGCCGGGGCCTGGAGGCACGCTCGGTCGCGCCTCCAACCGCACCCGCACCCGCACCCGCACCCGCACCCGCACCCGCCATGCCGGACACATAACCCAGATAGCCGGGCACCAGGGGCACCACGCACGGGCTCACGAAGCTGACGAGCCCTGCGAGCAGCGCCACGGGGATCGCGACCAGCAGGGACCCGCTCAGCACTGTGTCTGCGAACGTGCCCCCCAGCCCTTGGATCAAGATGAGCCACCTGCCGCGCTCGAAGCGGCCGCACGGGGACTCGCCGCACCGGAGGTGGCGCCCGTCGCCGCGGACGTCGCCGCGGATGTCCCCGCGCCCGTCGGCTCGCCGGCAGCATTCCCCGCAGCGTCAACGAGCGAGCGCAGCGTCGATGGCTCGATGCGGCCTACGGAGCGGGCGGCCACGTAGCCGTCCGGATCGATGATGAGCGCCGTGGGCACGGCGCGTACGGCCACGAGTTCTTGGAGCGCCGCGATGGCAGTTCCGTCGGCGCCGTTGAGCGAGGGGTAGGTGACGGAGAAGGTGCGCTCGAACGCCTTGGCCGTGTCGACATCGTCGCGAGTATTGACACCCAGCACGCTCACCCCATCAAGGGCGTCAAGCGCGACAAGGTCGGGCGCCTCTGCGCGGCACGGGGGGCAGCCCGCGTACCACGTGGTGACCACCACCACCTGTCCGCGGAAGTCCGCGAGGTCCACCGCGTTTCCGGTCAGGTCCACTCCGCTGAGCGCGAGTGGACCTGGCCTGGACCCCACCGCCCACTCCGTGACCGCGCCGTCTCCGGAGACGTACCCCGGCGACGTGTTCGCGTCAGGGGGGGCGCAAGCGACAAGCCACAGCACCACCGCGGTCACGATCGCCAGAAGCACAGCGAGCCTGGCCCTGCGGGTCATGACAACAGCACGTGCGCGGCAGGGCTCGCGTACCTCATTGAAACCGGCTCGCCGTCCTCAAACACAAACGATGTGACCGACGCGAGCGAGCATTCGCGCTTTCGCGGGTCGTGAAGGAAGGAGCGGCGCTCAAAATGCAGACGCGCCACCCAGATCGGAAGCTGGTGGCTCACGATGACCGTGTCGCCGTCGGGCGTCGCCGCCGCAGCGTCGCGAATCGCCGCCCACATGCGGTCGGCCTGCTCGCGGTAAGGCTCTCCCCACGACGGCTTCCACGGGTTGCGCAATCGCCACCAGTTGCGGGGGTGGATGAAGTCCTTGACCCCGGATTGGAGTCGCTCGCCCTCGTAGAGGTTTCCGGCCTCTACGATGCGCGGCTCGGTATCTATGGGCAGACCGAAGGCGGCCGCAATCGGGGCGGCTGTCTGCTGTGCCCTGTCGAGCGGGGAGGCGATCACTCGCCTCACGGGGACCTTCTCGGCTACAAGATAGTTGGCGACGGCCTGCGCCATCTGTTCGCCCGCCTCGGTGAGGCGAAACTGGGGCAAGCGACCGTAAAGGACCTTGTCGGGGTTGTGGACCTGGCCGTGACGGACGAGGTGAACAGTCGGCATGGGCCTATTGTCTCCCTCCGAGCGAGAGCGCCATGCGCACATTGGCCTCCTTGATGCGCCAATACCCGATCTGAACCCCGTCGACCTCGACAACCGGCAACAGGTCGGTCAGCCGCGCACGCAACGCAGCATCGACGCGGGGGTCTCCCGCTCTATCAATGTCGATCTCCGTCCAACCGACGCCCTCGGCGGCGCATGCCTCGAGCACGACATGCCGTGCCTCGTCACAAAAATGACAGCCAGCACGCGTGTACAGGACGACTCTTGATTCCACAAGGTCACCATAATGCCCTGGTACATGAAGTGTCGGGAAACTCACAACATTTGCGGAATCGGGTCGCGCTTCGACGCCGGTACTGTTGAGGAATGACGCGTCAAGAGCAGGCCGCGCGAGTGGCCGTTGCCGCGTTCTTTGATGTGGACAATACGGTCATTCGCGGCGCCAGCGCGTTTCACATCGCGCGAGGCCTCAAGCAGCGAGGCTATTTCCGCACGCGAGACATCTTGCGCTTCGGCTGGGAACAGGTGAAGTACCTGGTCCTAGGCGAGTCTCAAGAACAGATGAAGGCCGTGCGGTCTGAAGCGCTGTCGATCATCAAGGGCTGGTCGGTGGCCGAGATGGCTCAGATCGCCGAGGAGGTCTACGACGAAATACTCGCGATGCGCGTGTTCCCCGGAACCAAGGCGCTCATCGACGAGCACAGGGCTCAGGGCCACCAAGTGTGGTTCGTGACCGCCTCTCCCGTCGAGGTCGGCAGGCTCATCGCCCGCAGGCTCGGGGCCACAGGCGCGCTCGGCACCGTTCCAGAGCACAAGGGCGGTTACTACACGGGGCGCCTCGTGGGCGACTTGCTCCACGGCGAGGCAAAGGCGATCGCGGTGCGCGAACTTGCCTGCCGCATCAACCTGAAGCTCGAGGACTGCTTCGCGTACGGCGACTCGATGAACGATGCGCCGATGCTTTCTGCGGTGGGACACCCGTGCGCGATCAACCCGGATGGTCGGTTGCGCAGGCAGGCCAAGCGCCTCGGCTGGCCCATTCAGGACTTCAGGGGCCGCAACCCCAACGGCAGGCGCAGCATCGTGCGCGCTTCGCTCACCGGCTTCGTATGGATCGTCATGAAGGTCACCCGGTCGATCGGTCACACGCTGTTGACGCCGCTGCGAGCGCTCAAGCGCAAGCGCAACTCTTAGGCGGACTTCCGACGCCTGGGCCCACGCCCAGCGCGCCACGCCTGCCGCGCCACGCCCAGCGCGCCACGGGCCCTGAGACCACAAAGCCCGCACCCCGAAGGGCGCGGGCTGAGCGTAAGTGCGAAATTACTTCTTATTGCGGCGCTGGTGACGAGTCTTGCGAAGCAACTTGCGGTGCTTCTTCTTCGACATGCGCTTGCGACGCTTCTTGATGACGGATCCCACGGAACCTACCTCGATCGATTGCTGGCAACGGCGTCGACACGCGACGCGCGTGACACGAGGACCTAGCCTACAGCCGTGACACCCGTCCCGTCATCTTCACCAAAATTGCGGGACAGTGCGGCGCGCTCCATGAACGCCGTCGCGGCGTCCTGAGGGACCCGAAAGGACTTGCCGAAACGGACGGCTGGGAGGTCGCCGGCGTGCACCCAGCGGTACACGGTCATCCGTGACACGCGGCACATCTCAGCAACCTCAGCCACGGTGAGGAAGCGAGGCGAGGGATTCTCAGCCAATCCAGGTCTCCTTAGGAAGCATCCGCCGTGTCTATCGGCCGGATGCCTCTCTCACTGTAGGGCACATGTGACTGTTGTGAAGAGAGGACAACCTGCCGATGTACCTGTCGGTTCTCGCGCGTGTGCCACTGTGGTGTGCACGCTCGCGTTGGTTGCGCGCAGACGAGGGAGATCGATGGCACGCAAGAGCGTGGTGCGGACGTGGGTGGACGAGTGGATCGACCGCTCGGCCCTGCAACATCCCGCGCGCCTTGCGATCGGCTCATTCGCCATTGCCATCGGAATCGCCACGGCCCTGTTGAGTCTTCCGTTCGCGACGGCCTCGGGTCGCCGCCCACCGTTTATCGACTCTCTCTTCGTTGGCACGTCAGCGGTCACGGTCACCAGCCTCACCACGGTGGATACTGGCACCTATTGGTCGCCGTTCGGCAAGGTCGTCATCCTGGTGGGCATGCAGGCGGGCGGACTCGGGATCATGACGATGGCCGCGCTGCTCGGCCTTGCCGTCTCGCGCAAACTCGGCCTCACCTCGCGAATAATCACCGCCGACGAGGTTCGAGCAAATGGTCCCGGGGACGTGCGCACCGTGCTGCGGACCATCTTCATCGTGACCGCGGTGGTCGAGGGTGTCATTGCGCTCGTGCTTTTCATTCGACTGCTCGCGCACGGCTTCCCCGCGACCACCGCGGCTTTCCAGGGTGTCTTCTATGCGGTCTCTGGGTTCACCAACGCGGGCTTCGTAGCCCAGCCAGGCGGGATCGTTCCCTATCCAGGTGACGCGTTCTTCCGCCTCACGATGGCGGCAGGGCCGTTCCTCGGTGCACTCGGCTTTCCCGTGTACCTCAATTTGGTGCGCGCGTGGCGCAGGCCGAAGTCGTGGAGCCTGCACACCAAGCTGACGCTCGTCACGATCGCCGTCCTCCAGACCGTGTCGGTCGTGTTGCTTGCCGCCTTCGAGTGGACCAACCCCGCCACGCTGGGCGCGCTCAGCGGGTCAAGCAGGGTGTGGCAGCTCCTTTTCGTATCCGTGAACCAGAGAACCGGCGGGCTTTCGGGAATCAACCATGGGGCCATGCATGAGCACACGTGGCTCCTTGAGGACGTGCTGATGTTCATTGGAGGCGGGTCCGGCGGCACCTCGGGCGGCATCAGGGTCACCACGCTCGCGGTGTTGCTGCTCGCTATTTGGGCGGAGGCGCGCGGCCGGCGCGACATGGAGGCGTTCGGCAAGCGCATCGGCACCGAGGTCCTCCGCCTCGCGGTGGCCGTCACGCTCGTGTCCCTCTTTGTGGTGATTGTGGGCACCGCGGTGGTCCTCGCCCAGAGTGTCGGAGAAGGATTCACGCTCGGTCAGGTGGTTTTCGAGGTCATTTCTGCGTTCGCCACCGTTGGCATCTCCACCGGTATCACGCCCCTCTTGCCCTTTGGCGCCAAGGTAACTGTGATAATCGTGATGTTCATTGGACGCGTCGGTTCACTTACCGTCGTGGCCGCCCTCGCGCTCAACCGGCAGCGACGTGTCATCCGCTACCCCTCCGAAAGGCCTCTCGTTGGCTAACGACTCGCAGAAGCAGGGCGTCCTTGTCATCGGCCTAGGACGCTTCGGGTCTGCCGTGGCCGACACGCTCGACCTCATGGACGTCGAGGTGCTTGCCGTGGAACGCGACAAGGACCTCGTGGAGCGCTGGTCTCGCCGCATTCCCGTCGTCGAGGCCGACGCTACCGACGCACGCGCGCTCGAACAGATCGGCGCCACGGACTTCGGAGCCGCCGTCGTTGGCGTCGGCACCCGCCTGGAGGCATCAGTACTCATCACCGGAAACCTCGTCGACATTGGCGTGAAGGAGATCTGGGCCAAGGCGGTCTCCGCCGAGCACAAGCGGATCCTGGAGCGCATCGGCGCCCACCACGTGGTGCTCCCCGATTCCGACGCGGGCGCGCGGATCGCCCACTCCGTCGGCGGCAAGATGCTCGACTATATCGAGGTCGAGGACGGGTTCACGATCGTCAAGATGCGCCCGCCAAAGGAGACCCACAACTTCAGGCTGGACCAACTCGACCTGCGCAGCAAATACGGCATCCAGGTCATTGGCGTGAAGACTCCTGGCGAGGACTTCGAGTACGCGGGCAAGGACACGGTCATCCACCCCGATGCCCTGCTGGTGGTCGCGGGCGACGGAGAACTGCTCGAGAGGTTCGCTCAGCGGCCGTAGCGTTCGAGCACGCCCAGGACCCAACGATGGCGCGCTCCCGCGCGTCTCAGTAGCATGATCACCATGAGCAAACAGGTAGAGGGGACGATGCATCGCGTGCGGCGCATCGGGGCAATAGCAGGACTCATCATCGCGTCAGTGGCGCTTGCGGGTTGTTCGGCGTCTGCCGACGAGTCCACCGCCGCCGCCGACGCAGCAGTCGCCGGCAACGCGGCACAAGAGGATTCGAGTGTCAAGGGCGCCGACGTGCCCGCGCCCAGCGGCCGGTCCGTGATCACCGCGGGCTCGCTGTACATGACGGTCGACGACCCGATCGCGGCCGCAGACAAGGCCGCCGGCATCGTGAAGCAGGCGGGCGGACGCATCGACGCACGTAACGAGACCGCGCCCACCGACCACGACGGGGGTTCGGCCGCCCTCACACTCAGGATCCCCTCGGATGATCTGGACCCTGTCGTTGACAAGTTGCGCGCTCTAGGCGAGGTGGACAACTACAGCACGGACAGCCTCGACGTCTCCACCGAGGTGACTGACCTCGCCGCGAAGATCTCGACGCTGCGCGCCTCGACTGAGCGCATCCAGAAACTGTTGGACGACGCTAGCGGCATCCCCGACATCATCACGCTCGAGAACGAACTTGCCGGACGCCAGGCCGAGCTCCAGAGCCTCGAAGCGCAGCAGCGCGGCCTCGACGACCAGGTGTCGATGTCGACCATCGACCTCTCCCTGACGACCGAGCCGGTGGAGATCGTGAAGCAGGACGACTCTCCCAAGACCTTCTGGGATGGCTTGGTGTCCGGATGGAACGGGCTCGTGGCGGTCATCTCGGTGGCGCTGGTGGTTGTCGGCGTGGTCTTGCCCTGGGCCGCCCTTGGCGCGCTCATCTTCGTCGCGGTGATGTTCCTGGTCCGCGCGCGGAGATCACGCGTCGCCCGCAGGCCACCCAAGCCAGCTGCCGCGGCTCACCCGTTTGCGGGCGCGACGAACCCTGCGCTCTGGGCAACCCAGCCAGCAGCGACCCAGCCCAGTGCGCCCGCGC
This sequence comes from Demequina sp., assembly GCA_043733605.1. Lineage (GTDB taxonomy): Bacteria > Actinomycetota > Actinomycetes > Actinomycetales > Demequinaceae > Demequina. The sequence goes on from JAYTGI010000281.1 coordinate 10,330, forward strand.
CCGCGCCGAGCCCTGCGCCGCCGGAGAAGCCTGCGCCCCCGGAAAAGCCCGCTCCCGCGGCGAGCCCTGCGCCCCCGGAGAACCCGGCTCCCGGCCACCCAGCGCCGTAGCCACGAGGCGTCGACCTTCATCGGGGCCGACGCCCAGTTGCGACGACGCCGAAGGGGCGGTGCTTGCGTAGGACGTCAAGGAATCAGTCCAAGCCAGCCCCGCCCCTTCGGCGGCGCAACCACCTCTTGCGATGCATCCGCTAAAGAGTCGCAGTGACCTGCACAATCGAACCCGCGACGGCGTAGGGAACGGTGTTGCCCTCGATGGCCACGCCGTCGACGGTGAGCGTGGCGCCCTTGGCACCTGTGGTCTTGACGTTGATGATGTACGTGGCGCCGCGGATCTGGCGGCGGACTGTGTACTCGCCCACCTCCGCGCCGATGCACGGGTCAACCACAAGTCCGTCGTAGTCGGCACGCACGCCAAGCAGGTACTGCGAGACGGTCACAAAGTTCCACGACGCGGTACCGGTCAGCCAGGAGTTCTTGGCCTCGCCGTGACGCGAGGCCTCCTTGCCAGCGATCATCTGCGCGTAGACGTAGGGCTCGAGGCGGTGCACCTCGGAGATCTCCTCGCGGTATGCGGGCGTGATCTGCTTGTAGTACTCCCAGGCGTACTCGGCGCGGCCCACCACGGTCTCCGCGATGATGATCCACGGGTTGTTGTGGCAGAAGATGCCACCGTTCTCCTTGTAACCAGGTGGGTAGGTCGACACCTCACCAAGCTGGATCTGGTACGTCGTATACGCCGGGCTCTGCAGCACCATGCCGTGAGGGGTGTTGAGGTGCTCGCGGCACGCATCGAGCGCCTTGATGGCCTTGCCGTCGTCCAGGCCGATGCCTCCCATGATGCAGAAGCCCTGCGGCT
>JAYTGI010000282.1:0-4270 GCA_043733605.1 Demequina sp.
ACAAGTAGTACCCGAGCTCGTATCGGGCGATTGGCGCAGCGGTAGCGCGCTTCCCTGACACGGAAGAGGTCACTGGTTCGATCCCAGTATCGCCCACCAGCATTACCCCACCTAAGAGGCGGTTTCCCCATCAGAGGGAAGCCGTCTTTCCCGTTGGCCGAGCCGTCGCTGCATCCACATGTCCAGGAGCACGACGCCTGCTATCACTCCCCCCGACAGCACGATCGAAGCCACGACGTCAGTGAGCCAGTGGTCTCCCAGATACAGCCTGCTCGTCGCCATCACGACCGTGAGCACGGTGGCCACACCCAGGCCCACCCACGCCCGCATGCGGCCCGGCCGCACGCGCCACCACAGGTACGCGAGCACCAGCACGAACGTCGCCGTCCCGATGGTATGACCCGAGGGAAACGACAGCGTGTGTTCAACGGGGCCAACGACCACGTCGGCCGGGGGGCGCATGCGCCCCACGACGTGCTTGAGCACCAATGAGATCACCTCTGCGCTACCGAGCGCGACGGCAACGAGGAGCGCCTCGACTCTGAGGCGGCGCCCGGCGAGCAGCAACACCGTGAGCGCCGCAACGGCCGAGAGCACGACCTCACCGCCGATGGCAGTGACCGCAGTCATCGCCATCGTCGCTGCGGACTCGCGATGGCCCACCATCCAGGCGAGGGTGGGTCTGTCCCAGAGTGAAAGATCCCCTCCCTCGCGCACACCGTCTAGGAGCCATCCGGTCGCGGCCGCGCTGAGCAGGACCATGGCCGTCAACGCTGTGACGCGCGCGCGTTGCGGAGCGAGCAGGCTCAGGCTCAGGCTCTTGAGCGTGCGATGCGTCACGGGGTGCCCCTCTCGACACAGGAGCGCTAAGTGTCGCTCACCGCGCCTGAGAAGAACGTGAGAGCGCCCCGCGGCTAAGGAGTTCCCACACTGCCTTCAGAATGCCGCCGCTGAACGTCGCCTTCCCTGAACATCGCCTTCCCTGCAGGGTGACCCATTGGCCGGCCTCCCGGTTGTGTGGCGTGCCGCGGTCACCAGTCGAGGTGGCCAGCCTCGAGCCTGTCCGCGGAGAACCTGCGAATCGCCGCAATGGTCTCCTCCGGTAGCGGCTGCGCCGCCGCCGCAATCGAGTCCCGCAGCAACTCGACGGTCCGGGCCCCTGGGATCACGGTAGAGACGCCATCGTGCGCCAGGAGGAAGCGCAGCGCACCATGCGGCACCGAGACGCCCTCGGGCAGCAGCGAGCGGAACTGGTCGACCAGGCTGGCCCGCAGCGCGATTTCCTTACGGGACCAGCGCGAGCGGACCCCGCTGAACACCGTCTCGGCCGTGTACCTGCCCGAGAGCCAGCCGGACTCCAGCGGGACCTTGATAATTGTGCCGACTCCACGCTCACGTGCGCGCTCTACACCGGGCCACGTCTCCTGGAACAGGGCGGACATCCGCACCTCCAGGGCCTGGCTTGCGCTGGTCTCCAGCACGGTGTCGACATCGGCGCTCCAGTCCACCGACGCTCCGTAGGCGCGGACGATCCCACGCTGTTTGAGCCCCTCGAGCACGTCGTAGTGCTCGCTCAGGGTCCCGTCGAGGATCTCGGGCGGCGGGGAGTGCAGCAAGACGATGTCCAGGTGGTCGGTCCCCATGCGCCTGGCACTGGCCAGCACCGAGGCCTCGATACTGCTTGGGTCCCAGTCGCTGGTGCCGTCGGCACGGTGCCCGAACTTGGTGCAGAGCACGACCCCGTCGCGGCGTCCGCCCCCCAGGGCCACGCCAAGAGCCGCCTCGCTTCGACCTTCGCCATAGCCAGGGGCGGTGTCAATGAACGTCACGCCAGCGGCGAGCGCCGAGTGGACCAAGCGGACCGCCTCGTCCTCGTCTGGGCCATCCGGCCATTGTGAGGACCGCACGAGCTGCCAGGCCCCGAGTCCGATCTCGCTGACCTCAATCCCGGTCGTGCCGAAGGCTCGGGTTTTCACGATGACTCCTCTCGCGGGCACACCCGCGGTGCGACTCTGAAGCGGCAAATTCACATTAACACCGTGCACAACAGCGTCGGACGCTCCTGCTCGGAGTCCCTCACGGCGCGCGAATCGATCTCAGACAACACCTGGTCCAACACCTGGTCGGCGGCCTCGGTGCTCACGCGTCCCGTGCGCCGCACGGTGCAGCGTGGCCAACGCGAAGTGAGTAAGCCACCCGGCGGCAAAGCCGATGCCTACACCGATGAAGAGGGCGAGCCCGAGGCCTCTTTCCCAAGACGAACGCGGGGCGCCATTCCATGCCTCACCAGTGCGCGACAACAGCGGTCGCGGCCGCGCTCGCGACGGTGAGCCCCACTGCCAAGTCCACAACGGGCCTTGTGTTTTCCTTGAACTCTCGCTCGCATGCACGCGAAACGGGCGTTCCGCCACCGGTGTGCTACAGCCTTCGCGCCGCCACGACAAGTCTCTCTGCGGCATTGAGGAGCGCATCGGAATCGAGCGTCTGTGCCAGGGCGGCGCAGCGTTGCGCGAGGTCGTCGAGGTCCTGCATCTCGCGCAGTCCTGCAGAAAGCCGACTGTCGATCGGATCCACGAGCGCCCCAAGACGGTGCGAAACCCCTGATCGCACCACCACCTGCCGCCAATTTGTCAACATCCGTTGGAACGCCTGCAACGCGCCATGGGCCTCGCCAATCGCCGCCACCACCTGCTCGAGCTCGTCTCGCACATGTCGGCTCTGCCGCTCGCCCTCGCGCACCGACGCAGCGACCGTTGCACCCAAAAGCAACACCTTGCCCTCGGGGTCCCCCACCGAAGCTCCTGACGCCACCTCGCTCGCGAAGACCATCGCCATGTCGTTGTGCAGGACCGACAGCGCGAGGCTGGCGCGTAGGTCGAGCACGCTCGCACGCACGTCCGCGAGCAATTGGGAAAGGGGACTCAGGTCACTGCGCGCCGTCACCGCGAGTGAAAGCGCCGCTTGAGCGGTCTTGGCGGCTGCCGGAGCCTCCGTTGCAACGGTCGCCGCCGCATCGGCCGCCGCCGCCGCAGCGGCTTCCAAACCCGCCAGGGTGACTGTAAATTCGGCGTTCGCATTGTCGAGCGCGCCGGCCACCGCCGTCGCATCGTCATACCGAGTTCTCTGCGCCGCCAACTCGAGGTCGAGCGTACTGATCGCCTGCACGACCTCGTGGAGCCTTTCGCCCGACTCGGTGTGCGGGGGGTAAGGAGGCGCAAGCCTGCGTCGCTCGTCCACCTCGGCTGGAACCAGCAAACGGATCACGTCGTCGTAGGTTGCGAACCCCAACGCGTCGAGCCTGGCCAAGAGGTCCACTGCACCCTTTGATGCTGACTCGGTTTTCGACAGTCCCTGTTCGCGCCATCGGTTTTCCATCGCGCGGGTCTGTGCGTATGACTGCGAAATGGGCCCCCACAAGTCCGGCCGCGTCACGGCGCTCCTTACGGAGATGAACCCGCCGTTCATGGGCGTCACCGTGGAGAACGTGAGGTAGTGCGCACCGTCCTTGGCAAGGTTCGTGACGTAGCCCATCATCGACCTACCCGCATGCAAGCGCTCCCACATGATGTGGAAGAGCGCCCCTGGCATGTCTGGATGCCGGATGAGATTGTGCGGCGCCCCGACCAATTCACTCTCGCTGTATCGCGACAGCCCAACGAACGTCGAATTCACCGCGCCAATGACCCCTCGCGGGTCGGTCGTCGAGAAGAACATCTGTTGGGGGGCGTAGTCGCGCCGCTCCCCCGTCGGTTCAACGCCGGTCGATGCCATGCGTTCAGCCCTTTCCGAGCCCGGCTCCAAAGCCGAGCCTCCGCTCAGGAATCGCACTTTAGCCCGAAACGGGCCCGTGACCTTCTTCTGACATGATGGACGAATCGGAAGAGAAGGCGAATGGCAGACTCCACCCACGAACGGACCAAGAGACTCGGACACCGCGCGGATGCTCCTGTGCCTGTCTCGACCTATCGACTCCAACTCACCGCGGACTTCACTTTTGCGGACGCTGAGGCGAGGCTCGACTATTTTGCCGCGCTCGGAGTCACCCACCTTTACCTCTCCCCCATTCTCACAGCGGCACCAGGCTCCACCCACTTCTACGACGTCGTCGACCACTCGCATGTCGCCGCGGTGCTCGGCGGCGAAGCCGGGCTCCGCCAACTTGCCTGGGCCGCCGGCGAGCACGGCATCGGCCTCATCGCGGACGTCGTGCCGAATCACATGGCCGTTCCCACTCCCGCGTATCACAACAAGGCCTTGTGGTCTGTGCTCG
>JAYTGI010000283.1:0-4226 GCA_043733605.1 Demequina sp.
GTGTTGGACCTTCCCGCAAGTCCCGGCTATCCGTTTTCGCTGCGCGTGAGCGTGACGTATGCGCTCACAGAAGAGGGCCTGACGGTCACCACCACCGCCCTCAACACCGGCACCAATGCCCTGCCATACGGCGTGGGCTACCACCCGTGGATCTCGCCTGGTGCGGCCTCGCTCGACGACTGCACCCTGCAGCTGGGCGCCGAGAGCCTGGTGACCGTCGATGACCGCCTGTTGCCCACAGGCACCGTTCCCGTCGCGGACCACATGGACTATCGCGAGCCGCGCACACTCGCGGGCTCCGACCTCGACGACGCCTTCGTGGCGCCTATCAGGGACGCTGACGGGCGCTCTTGGGCGCGGCTGACGCGGGGGGACGGCTCGACGGTGGCGATCTGGATGGACGGCGCCGCGAAGGCGTGGCAGGTGTGCACAGGCAACCACATCAATCCGACGGAGGCACAGCGCACAGGCGTGGCGATCGAGCCGATGTCGTGCATCGCCGATGCCTTCCACACGGGAGACGACCTGGTCACCTTGGCGCCAGGCGACAGCCACACGCTCGTGTGGGGCATGGCGCTGATCTAGACCCAGCGCCAGGCGTCGCGCCCCTACCGCGACCTGACAGGCACGCATAGGCTGTCGAGTGAGCGGCCGTTGACTAAGCGGCCGTAGAGTGAGCGGCCGTCGACCAACAGCAGGGCCGCGCCCGCTGACAGCCACACGAAAGAACAGTCATGTCGAGCAAAAGCACTGCGGGCGCGATGGCCATCGAGGTCGAGGGGCTCACCAAGAACTTCGGCTCAGTGAGGGCGCTACGCGGTCTCGATCTCACGGTCCCCACGGGCCAGGTGACCGGATTCTTGGGTCCCAACGGCTCGGGAAAGACCACAGCGATCCGCGTCCTGCTTGGCCTTATCAGGGCCGGCGGCGGCCGCGCCACACTGTTGGGCGGGGACCCCTGGGCCGACGCGGTCGCGCTGCATCGGCGCGTCGCGTACGTACCAGGTGATGTCACGCTCTGGCCCAACCTCACCGGCGGCGAGGCGATCGACATCCTGGTCAGGCTCTCGGGTTCGCTCGACCCCAAGCGCAAGGCGCTCATGCTTGACCGGTTCGAACTCGATCCGACCAAAAAGGCAAGGACCTACTCCAAGGGCAACAGACAAAAGGTGGCGCTGGTGGCCGCGCTTGCATCGGACGCCGAACTGCTGCTGCTCGACGAGCCGACAAGCGGCCTCGACCCGCTCATGGAGGCCGCGTTTACCGAGTCGATCCGTGAGGTGAAGGCCGCCGGAAAGTCCGTGCTGCTTTCCAGCCACATCTTCGCCGAGGTGGAGAGGCTCGCCGACAGGGTGACGATCATCCGCGACGGCGCAACGGTCGAAGCGGGGACGATCGCTCAGCTGCGCCACCTCGCGCGCACCGAGGTGACCACCGTGATCGACAGTGGAGCGGGGAGCCTCGCGGTCATGCCTGGCGTCCACGACTACGTAGCCGTCGACGGTCGCGTGACGTTCTCGGTCGACGACGCGGCGTTGCCCGTTGTGCTGGCCGCCGTCGCGGCGCTAGGCCCGCGATCGCTCGTGGCCAATCCCCCTTCGCTCGAGGCTTTGTTCCTGCGCCACTACGCGACCACCACCGGGATCGACTCCCCCACCGGCATCGGCACCGCGCCCGCCCCCACCGGCATCGGCGACCAAAAGTGACCGCCGCCGCGCCAACTCAGATCACCCCCGCGCTCGTGGGCACCCGGCGTCAGTCCGACGCCTTCGCGGGCCTCGGCACCATGGTGCGCCTCATCGTGCGCCGCAATCGTGTGCGACTCGTCGTCTGGTTAGTCGTGCTCGTGGGAATGTTCTCCTACATCGCCTCGTACTACAAGACGCTGTTCCCCAACCAGCAGTCGCTTGACGACTTCGCAGCCGTGTCAAACACCCCTGGTATCAAGGCCATGACCGGACTTTCCGCCGCCGCGGACACCGTGGGAGGCGCCGTGTGGACCAAGGGCTGGATGACGATCGCGCTGAGCCTGGCCATCGGCTGCGCGTTCCTGATCACCCGCAGCGGCAGGGCCGACGAAGAAGCTGGGCGCACGGAGCTGCTGCGCTCGCGGATGCTCGGCCTGCACTCCTACGCCGCCGCCGCCTGGCTCGTGATTGGACCTTTGTGCCTCGCGGTCGGCGCGGGCATCGCCCTCGCCTCCTCCGCCAACGGCCTGGATCCAGAGGGCACGGGAGTCGCAGGCTCGCTCATCTTCGGAGCCTCGGTCGCCGCAGTGGGCCTTGTGGGACTTGGCATAGGCGCGGTCGCCGGTCAGGTCGCGTCGACCTCTCGCGGTGCCAACGCGCTCGCCTCCGCCGCCATCATCGGCTTCTACGTGCTGCGCATGGCGGGCGACCTTGGCAACGGCGTGCTGTCGTGGGCCTCGCCCATCGGTTGGGGCCAGCAGATGCAGCCCTACGCGGGCAACAGGTGGTGGCCCCTCGCTCTCTTGATCGCGCTCACCGCCGCGCTATTGGCCGCCGCCTCCCTCATCGAGTCGCGGCGCGATCACCGCTCCGGTGTGCTCGCCGAGCGCCCCGGCCCCGCCGACGCCCCACGTCGCTTTGCCACGCCGATCGGGCTCGGCCTTCGCCTCCAGCGCGGACCGATCATCGGGTGGACCATCGCCGTCGTGCTTGCGGCCTTGCTCTTCGGCTCGATCGTCGACGCCATGAACACCTTTCTGGCCGATGCGAGTGGCGCCATGTCCAACCTGACGCGCGGCATCGGCGTCAATGCGCTGTTGGCCCTGCTCGCGGGAATGGTTGGTCTCATCACCGCCGTGTTCGCCACCCAGTCGGCGGTGTCGCTGCGGACGGACGAGGCGAACGGGATTGTCGATACCCAACTCGCCGGGTCGCTATCGCGCACCCGCTGGGCGCTCGAGAGACTGCTCATACCCGCCGTCGGGTCGGTCGTCTTGCTGCTCTTGGGCGGAGGTCTGCTCGGAGCCGTCTACGGATCGGTAGCTGGCGACTCCTCTCAAGCGCTCACGATGGCGGGAGCCGCGCTCGCATACTGGCCGGCGGTCATGGTGCTTGTTGGCATCGCCGTTGCTCTATTCGGCTGGGTGCCCTCCCTCGCAATTCCCGTCACATGGGGCGCGATGGCCGCCATGTGGTTCGCGACGATGCTCGGCGAGGTCTTCGGGCTGCCCACGTGGCTTCTCAACGCGCTGCCGTTCTCGGCGGTGCCGTACATGCCGCTCGAGTCGATGTCGTGGACGCCGGTGATCATCATGGCGGCCATCGCCGGCGCGCTGGTCTGGACGGGGATCGACCGATTTGCCAGGCGGGACGTTAAGCCGGGGTAGTCGATCGATTGTGGGGCTGTCGCTAGGTCGGGGGCGCCTGGCACAATGAAGGCTCCAGCTCGCCGTCGAGCGAGTGCGTTGTCCCCGATGCTGAGTCCCCCCACTGGCCCTGTCCCCCCACTGGCCCTGTTCCCCCACTGGCCGCGTGACTCATAGCGACCCGTTGCCCTGGAGTCCCCCATGACCGATTCGTCTACCCCAGCGCGAACCCCCGTGCGAACCCTCGTAGGCGTCGCCGCTCATGCGGAAGGTGGGCTCGACGCGGCGACGGCCAAGCGCAATGGCGTGGTGATCACCGTCCTGATCGTTTCCGCGTTCACCGTGATCCTCAACGAGACGATCATGGGCGTGGCGCTGCCGCACCTCATGACGGATCTCAAGATCTCGGCCGTGGCCGCGCAATGGCTCACCACCGCGTTCTTGCTCACCATGTCCGTCATCATCCCCACCACGGGGTTCCTCTTGCAGCGGTTCCCCACGCGCACGCTGTACCTGGCGGCGATGTCGGTGTTCCTGTTGGGCACGGCGCTTGCCGCGGCGGCGCCTGGGTTCGAGGTGCTGCTCGTGGCTCGAGTGGTTCAGGCGGGCGGCACAGCCGTGATGCTTCCCTTACTGATCACCACGGTCATGACGCTCGAGCCGCCCGCCACACGCGGCAAGCGCATGGGCATGATCTCCATCGTGATCTCGGTGGCACCCGCCATCGGGCCCACCATCTCTGGGCTCATCCTCTCGGTGCTGCCCTGGCGGTTCCTGTTCATCGCGGTGCTTCCCGTCGTGATGGGAGTGCTCGCGTTCGGCTTCAGGCGCATGGTGACCACCAATGAGCCGAGCCACGCTCCCATCGACCTGCCGTCCATCCCGCTCACCG
>JAYTGI010000284.1:0-4216 GCA_043733605.1 Demequina sp.
AGGTCGTCAATCGCCGCCCTGTCCTCGGGTGTGACCGCAAGAGGGTCAATGAACTCCGCCGTATATCCGGCGCGCTGCACGCGACCGTAGGCGCCGCGCAGGCTCTTCATCGGCGGGCCCTCGAGGGTGAACGCCCCGCAATGGACAACGGCCTCGTCGCCCATGTAGAGCGCCCGCATTCCGGCGGCCTCATACAGAGGCAGCCACTCGCCCGACGCGCCCACCACCGCGACAGACCAACCCTGCCGCTCCGCGTACGCGAGAAACGCGGCAAGCACGCCTTGCCTCTGACTCGCGGGGCCAACCGGATCGGGAGACACCAGGCACACCCCGCGCCGCACCGAATGGGCGACGACAGAGGATTCATAGAAGAACCAGTCCTTGTCGTCGCGCAACGCGAAGTAGTCAAGGGTCCCGCCGCCGTGCGCCGCAACCACCTGGCGCGCCCGCTCCCTCTCTTCCACGTGGGCGGCGGCGGAGAGCCGGAGGCCCGGACGCGGCGACAGCAACAGCCACAGCGTCGATCCCGCCAGGCCGATGCCGAGCGCAACGAGCATCGGCGTCACGAAGGGGCCTGCGCCCGGAAGGGGCAGCGCCCAGTCGCCGCCGAGCCGCTCGGCCACTGCCCGCGTCGATTCGCCGAAGTGCGGGTGGTGCCTGCGCCCCACGGACATCGACAAGGCCACTCCTCCCACGACGGAGACGACGGTGCCGCCGCCTCCAAGGAAGAGCGCCCTGCGCGCGGCAACACGCGTCGGCAAAACGGGGAACGCGCGCCGCATGCTCGCGAGCCACACGCCCGCGGCCAGACCCAGCACCGCCTCCTCCACGTCCAGGCCCTTGATGATGTTCAGCGCAACAGATATCGCCAGTAGCGCAAGTGTCCCCGCCCAGGCAAGCCGCCCACCGCGCCGCAGGCCCCTCGCCGTCAGCAAGAGCGCAAGGGAGACGAGCACGAGCGTCGAGGCCGCGCCGCGCGTCGCGTGGAACGGAATCCACTCGAGCACGATCTCCATGCGGCCGCGCAGAGGCCTGGAGATCGCGGAGACGATCCCGACCGCGCCCACCGCCGCCACCACAATCGCAGCAAGACGCCTGGTGCGTTCTCGACGTCGCCAATCGTTGGCAGCATTAGATGGCATGGGACCATTGTGGTCCGGGGCACGCACTTCGGTGAAGAACGGCGGACGCGGTATTCATGATCGCTGCAACGGGGCCCGCCCTTGACCCTGGCGTGACGGCCCAGCTCGCTTCGGGCCGGGATCTGCTGTCCACCTGGTGGCCGTTCGTGATCGCGGTACCTGTAGTCATCGGCTTGGCGTGGTGGGCGATCCAATCGCGCCGGCGCGGGCGCAGGGCATGGCCGAGCGCGGCGGGGGCGGCCGTGGTTGCGCTAGTCGCGGTGGCCCTCGGCACCAACGCGTGGAGCGGATACGTTCCTTCGCTGGCGTCTGCCACACGTCTCTTCACGGACGATGCCGTGGCCGCGACTGCAACCACCGGAGGCGTGACCCCGGTGACCATCCCAGTTCCCGGCAACCTGAACATGCCCACCACGACCACCTGGGTCTACACGCCGCCCGGCTACGACCCGGCGTCGGCCACCCGCTACCCCGTCCTGGTGATGATCCATGGCTCGCCAGGCCAGGCGGCCGACTGGACCGTGGGCGGCGCCCTGCCGCACACCATGGACGTGCTGATCGCCAACGGGCTGATCCAGCCGATGATCGTGGTGATGCCGGAGGTCAATGGCTTTGGCTGGGACCAACTCGATACGGAGTGCCTCGACTCGACCACCGGTGGGCCGCTAGTAGAGAGATACCTGAACGACGTCATGCTTCCGTGGGTCGATGCGCACTACTCAACCGCCGCCTCCTGGCGGTCGAGGGCGATCGGGGGCATGTCATCGGGCGCCTTCTGTGCCGTCGATCAGGGGCTGCGCCATCCCGATCTGTACGGCGCCATCGTCTCGATCGAGGGCTACGGAGATCCGGGTGAGGGTGGTCGCGGCGCGCTGGCCACTGCCGCCGAATACGACGCCCACTCCCCCGCGTTGTATGTGAACACGATGACCTTTGATCACCCGGTGCCCGTGTACATGGGCGTCGCGGGCAGGGCCGATGCGGGCGATCGGCAGGCCAATGAGGCGCTTGCCGCCGATCTCGCCAAGCGCGGCCAGTCGGTCGAGTTCCAGACCGATGCCAACGGTTTTCACACGTGGCACACGGCGCGGGCGCTGTTGCCCTGGGCGCTGATCTTTACGTCGGACCACCTGGAGGCCGGGACCGCGTCGAGGTAGATGCGCCGCCCCGCGGCGTCGGCCGGCGTGCGTAGCCGCGTACTACGCCGGGAACGCCGTCCGCCTGATCTAGGGAGGGCCGCCACAACAACCAAGAGGGGGATCCATGCTCAGCGGTGCCGAGACTGACGCTGATCTTCGCGGGTTAGTCAAGCGGTGGTCCGATTACACGGGCTCCAAGGGGTCCGAGCCTCGACTCGCACGGGCCCACTACCCAGATTCGATACTGGTGCGTGCGGCCCGCCCTTGCGCGTCGGTCGTGGTCCAGAACGCCATGCGAAAGTTCAACAGCAGGCTTTGGCGCGACACATCTGCGAACTCCTGAAGTGACCTTTTGTCCTGGTCTGGAGGGTTTTGAACCCCCATTTTTCGCTCCGAAATGACAAAGCACACGGTTCGCCTTGTAGGCACGACTTAGGTCCTGTATTGTGACATTCATCACAGGCTGTGACGTGCATCACATGCAGTGAGTTCCGCCACAAACCGTCGTGTATCGACAACTTAGGGTTCGACCGAGAACTGCACGCCGGTCCGGTAGCTGAGGAGCAACCAAAATGATCAGACTAAGGGCACAAGGCATGAAGGCCGCGGCGATTGTCGCCCTCAGCCTCCTTATCGCAGGCGTGAGCTTTACGGCAGCGTCTGCAACCACCGCGAAGGCGACTGTCGCAGAAGAATGCGTCCCGTCTGAAGCCTGGACGGAGACGGTCATCGACAAGCCGGCCGTGGACGAGGTGACCGAACTCCGCTGGCACGTCTACGCAGGAAACTGGAACACAGATGAGACACCTTCGGTGGATGACAGCCACTGGCAGGTCACGGGTGCCGCGCCCCATGGCACTGTGCACCAAGGCCGTACCCCCGGGGTTCCCTACGCGGTGGACAAGTCCGGCCCAGGCAATGGTTCCGACTGGTTCCTGTGGAAGTCAGTAGTGGTCACTCCAGGCGAAGACGCCGTGACTCACACGGTCGAGCACGACGCAGTGACATGCCCCGACCCGGAGCCCGAAATCCTCACTGAGTGGTACACCTGGGACACCGGAACATGGACGCCAGACGCGACAGGTCTGGACGACGTCGGATGGCCGCAGACGCTTGTAGGCCCAGGTCAGATTGCTCCCACCGATTGTGAGACCACGTTCCAACAGGACAAGTACGTTGGAACCCGTGCACAAATTGATGCCGTCATCGGTGACGGGGTTCTTGACGGCCCCAACCCTCCCGAGGACCACGCGATTGTCACGCAATGGGCATTAGCCTCTACCGAGGCATGCCCCGTCACCACGACGCACTTCATGACGATTATCTGGAACATGAACCCGATCGGGGCTCCTCCGGTCTTCACTCCGGCGCAGACAATCGTGGATTCCACGGAGACGGACGCGCCCGATCTGAGCGCGTTTGACAGCCTCCTGGTGGGCAATTGCGTTGGCTTCCAGGTGGACGTGTACAAGTACACCCTGGCTGACGACAAGGCCCAGGTAGATAACCTCATCAGTGTTGGCGTCCTCAACGGCCCCGGCAACCCGGCCGAGCCGCTGATTGATGGTGGCCTGGGAACGGCCTGGAAGTTCTACCAGAATAGCGATTGTGCTCAGTCTGAAGCTGTCTATCCTGTGTTCCCCGACCCCGTACCTCCGACGTGTGACGCTGATGGGACCCTTCCACCAACGCCCGCTGCCTCAGGCGGTATTGAGTATGCATGGGATGAGGACGGCAAGACCCTGCTGGCAACTGCCACGGAGGGCAACTACATCCCCGAAGGCACCGCCACAAGCCGCACCTACGACGAGCTGGGTTCCGCTACCGGCTACCAGTCAAGCGACGTTGAAGGCGATTGCTACACGGGGCAGCCTGAGGGACTGTCAGGTGAGACTCCGTCGGCTACCGGCCAATGCACCATCCCGGTTGACGGCA
>JAYTGI010000285.1:0-4215 GCA_043733605.1 Demequina sp.
GTCGTCTTGGCGACCGTGTCGGTCGTCATGATCGCCTCAGCCGCGAGCGCTCCCCCGTCGGTCGAAAGGCTCGTCGCCGCTGCGTCGACCCCCGCGAGAAGCATGGCCATCGGCAAGCGCACGCCGATGAGACCCGTCGAGCACACCGCAACGTCGCCAGGCGACACGTCCCTGCCCTGCGCCTGAAGAGCTTGGGCGACGTGCTCGGCGATGGAGTGGGTGTCGATGAAACCCTCAGGTCCCGTCGCGGCGTTTGCGCCGCCCGAGTTGAGAACGACTGCGTCAATTCGACCGTCGGCGACGACCTGGCGACTCCACACCACGGGGGCGGCGACCACGCGGTTAGACGTGAAAACACCCGCTCCCACAAAGTGAGGGCCCTCGTTGACGACGAGTGCGACGTCCTTCTTCCCTGACGCCTTGAGGCCGGCGGTGATGCCGGCGGCTCTAAAGCCGAGCGGATGCGTAACGGTCATGTGCATAAGCATACATCATGATGCAAATACATGCATTCGCCTCAACTGGGGCGTGTCGGGCGCTTGCGGCTCTCCCTAGGGCGCAAGCCCCATCGTTGTCAAACCCGTCGTCTCCGGCAGACCCAAGGCGACGTTCATCGACTGCAAAGCGGCGCCCGCCGTGCCCTTCACCAGGTTGTCGATCGCACACACGGCAACCACCCTGCCCGCCCTGGCGTCGACCGTCACCTGAACGAGTGCCGTGTTGGCGCCAATGGTGGATCCGGTGGCGGGCCATTGACCTGGGGGGAGCACATGCACAAAGGGCTCGTCCGCGTAGGCATCGACCCATGCGGCGCGAACGGACTCCGCGTTCGCGCCCCGTGCGAGCGGCGCTGTCACCGACGCGAGAATGCCGCGCGACATGGGGACCAGCACGGGGGTAAAACTGATCCGAGCGTTTGTCGCGCCGGCCGAGGCGAAGTTTTGGAGGATCTCGGGGACGTGACGATGCGTCCCGCCTACGGCGTACGGCACCGCGGAGCCAAGACCCTCTGCCGCCAGCAGTCTCGCCGCTAGCTTCTTGCCCGCACCCGAATAGCCCACCGCGAGGGTGGCCACCACGTCGGAAGCGTCGACGACCCCGGCCGCGATCCCGGGTTGCAGCGCCAGAGTGACGGCGGTGACGTTGCAGCCGGGAACCGCTATGCGCTGGCTACCAGGTAGAAGGCTTCTCTGCAGTCCCTTCGGAGTCACGAGTTCCGGCATTCCATAGGGCCACGTGCCCGCGTGGTCGCCGCCGTAATACTCCGCCCATGCGTCCGCCGAGGCGAGCCGAAAGTCGGCTCCACAATCGATCACGAGGACGTCGTCGGGAAGCAGGGCGGCAATAGCCGCCGACGCGCCATGAGGCAACGCGAGCACGACCACGTCGTGCCCTGAAAGGGCCTCAACGGTCGTGGGCTGGATGACGCGAGACGCCAGTGGCACCAGGTGAGGGTGGTGGACGCTGATCGTGTCGCCTGCCGAGGAGTGAGCCGTCAGCGCCCCAAACTCGATGTCGGGATGTGCGCTGAACACGCGCAACACCTCGCCGCCCACGTAGCCGGAAGCTCCTGCGACTGCCACCCTGATCACCATATGCATAACTATACGTGATCCTGAATGAAGATTTCTAGCTGGCCTCATCAACCGCGCAGAACCTCCCGTTCGTAGACCACATATGAACACTGCGACGCGCACGGTCCCGCCCGTCTTCGCCCCCCTTCGCCGCCGCCCACCGGTTGCTCACCGTTGCCGTGAATGGCCCTGGACTGCAGCTTCTGGCGGCGTGCTCCTCGGACTTCGGCTCAAGCGACTCGCGCGCTGCGCCAGGCGCAGGGTCGCCCACCGCGGCCGCAGCGACCGACATCTTCGCCCCCTACCATCGCCGCGAACGGCGACCCGTTTTGCGACCTCGCCGTCCAGGCGCAGGCCGACGCGCGCCAGCTCGACAACGCGACTGGCGAATTCAGCACGCAGATGACCAACGTGGTGAGCGGGACAGCGCCGGTCTCGGACCTCAATGCATCGGGCTCCACGCTGTACGACATCGCCAATAGCTCGACGACCTTCTACGACGATGCGGCGCCCTACGTCGCTGGCACGGATGCTGAATCCGACTTCGTTGAGATGAAGGGCTTCGTGACAACGTATTCGATGCCGCTCGCCCTGATGGATGCGAGGCCAGTGACAGCGAGGCCTTCATCACGGAGGTGGGCGCCTTCGTCCAGACCCCCGAGGTCCAGTCGGCCATCACTGCCGGCCCCGCAGCCGTTCAACGCATCGCCGCATACATCACTGACAGGTGCCCCACCACGGTGAAGGGCGCCACTCGAGGAGGACAAGGCAGGAGCCGCATCGCGCACTTTTCACGCGCAAGTGACGCGGTGAACACGCGTGTCAGCCACAATGGTCCTATGCAGAACCTCCGGATGCGCATCATGCGAGCGAGCGACGTGCCCGCCGTCACAGCGCTCAACAACTCGGCGTATCCCGCCGTCACGATCCTCACCGAGGAAGAGATGGCCGACCTCTTTGCCCTGTGCGACATCTCGCTCGTCGCGACCAACAGGGACAAGCAGATCACCGCATTTCTGTTGAGCATCAACATGGGCAAGCCCTACGAGTCTGAAAACTACCGCTGGTTTGAGGAGCGCGGGGTGCGCCACCAGTACATCGACCGCGTCGTTGTAAGCCCCTCGGCCAAGGGAACGGGCATCGGAAGGGCGCTCTACGAATCCGTGTTCGAACACGCGCGCCAATGCGGAGCGAATGAGGTCACTGCCGAAATCAATGTGCGCCCCGCTAACCCAGGATCGATGGCGTTTCATGAACGCCTGGGCTTCCAGAGACTGTCCGAGCAAGAGACCAAGGGCGGCAGCATTAGGGTCGCACTGCTCGCTCGCTCGGTGTACTAAGGCGGCGCCAGGCCCATTTATGCACCGCCCCGACGGGATATGCACCGCCCCGACGTACGATCGCGCCATGCGCATACTCATCATCGGCGGCACCGGACTCATCTCATCGGCATTTGCCCGCGAGTGCGACGGCCGCGGTGACGACCTCACGCTCATCACGCGGGGCGCGCACGGCCAGGCTGTGGCCCCAGCATCGGCAAAGTTCATTCACGCAGACGCGACGGACGCAGAAGCCCTCCGCTCCGCACTGCACGGAGCGCGTCTGCGGCGTGAACGGTGGGACGCGGTGGTCCAGTTCGTGGCCTTTTCGCCCCAGCAGGTCGCGGAGGACATGGTCACCTTTGCGCCGCTCACCAACCGCTACGTGCTCATTGCGACTTCGGCCGCTTACTCCAAAGTCGAGCATTTCCAACTGCTGACTGAGGACACCCGGCTCGAGAACAACGAATGGGACTACGCGCACGACAAAATTGCGTGCGAGGACGTGTTGCGCAAGGACGCGCCCGGCGCGGGCCTCGACTTCATCATCGTCCGCCCAGCGCACACGTACGGAGACTCCAAGATCCCCGCGTTCACGGGCAACTCGCGCCACCCGTGGACGATCATCGACAGGATGCGACGCGGCGCCGACATCGTGGTTCCAGGCGACGGCACGTCTCTGTGGACCGTCACCCACGCCTCGGACGTCGCCTCGGGCATCAGGGGCCTCTTGGACACCGATGCCTCGCGTGGGCTAGCGGTGCACATCACGTCGGACACGGCGCTCACGTGGACGGGTATCTATCGCACTGTCGCGCACGCGGCAGGCCTGAGCGACGCCCAGTTTGAGTCCCAAGTGGTGCACGTGCCGTCCGACGCGCTCATCGCGGCCGCCCCCTCCCAGGCCGGCTCCATCAGGGGCGACAAGATGCATTGCGCCGTCTACGACACCTCCCTGCTCCGGTCCCTGGTGCCCGAGTGGGGAACGGCGACGCCGTTCGCTGAAGGTGTCGGGAACGCAATCAGAACCTTCGAGGCGCACCCGGAGTGGCAAACGATCGACGACGAGGCGAATGCCATGTTTGACCGGCTCGGAGCGATCTACCGACAAGCCCTTCTGAACGCCGCGTCCGACTAAGTCGAATCACCCCTGGCACGCCCTGCCGTGTTGTGGGAACCTAAGCGCATGCACCCATTGAGAGGTACCCTCGTGGTCCTTGTTGGCCTAGCGCTTGTGGGATGTTCTGGCGCCTCGAGCGGCGACACCGCCTCGATCACACCTACCGCGCAACCTTCGATGTCCTCAGCTCCTCCCTCGGTCA
>JAYTGI010000286.1:0-4204 GCA_043733605.1 Demequina sp.
GCGCCCACGGACACGTGACTGCCCCGATTTCATTCGGGGCCTGCGGTCCGGTACGCTAGTGCGGCTTGCCCCGATAGCTCAGTCGGTAGAGCGTTTCCATGGTAAGGAAAAGGTCCAGGGTTCGAATCCCTGTCGGGGCTCACAGTGATGACATACCGCCGTCTTTGACGACGGTGCGTCAGTCGCTTACCCGGCGGGGTAGCTCAGGTGGTTAGAGCACACGACTCATAATCGTGGTGTCGCGGGTTCGAGTCCCGCCCTCGCTACAGGCTCCACCGATCCAGGTGGTCCGGCACGCGCGAGCGTGAACGACAAGGCAGGGAGTCAGAACATGGCCAAGAACGATGTACGCCCCAAGATCACGCTCGCATGCACGGAGTGCAAGAACCGCAACTACGTCACGCGCAAGAACCGTCGCAACAACCCCGACAGGGTTGAGCTGAACAAGTTCTGCCCCAAGTGCGGCAAGCACCTTCCGCACCGCGAGACGCGCTAGCACCCAAGCCTTCGCATTCCAACGCCCGCCCGGCCATGTGCCGAGGCGGGCGTCGTGCCATCTGGGGACCCTCGCATCGGCAGGGTGCCATGCGAGACTCTTGCCATGACCGATGCCGCAGACGATGACGGGGCGCATGCGGGGCCCGAGGTGGCCCGAACCCGGCCAGCGTGGCGCCGGGCGCTGACCTTCCTGTCGTTGTCACTCCTGGCGGGAGTCGCCGCATGGTTGGGTGCGGCGCTGTTCGGCGTCGAGCCAGGGCCGCTTGTGTGGCTGGTGGCGCTCACGCCGTGGGCGCTCTGGGTTGCGGCGGCCGCGCTCGCGGCGGCGTTGGTTGCGCGGGCTCACGGCGCGGCGGTCATGGCGGTCGTGTTGCTCCTCGCTGTCGGCTTGGTGCTCGCGCCGCTCTTCGTGCCGACGTACACGTCTGAGGGAGACCACACTGTGCTTACCGTGGCGACGCTCAACCTTCGGTTTGGCCAGGCCGATGCCGAGGCCGTCGTCAGGCTCGTCGAAGACCGCGGCGTCGATGTGCTCGCCGTCCAGGAGCTCACGCCCGCGGAGGCCGACGCCCTTGACGCCGCAGGTTTGGCGACGGTGTTGCCGTACTCGGTGACGGATCCCAGGGTTGGATACACCGGCATAGGGCTCTACTCACGGACGACGATCGGAGATCCGGAGAGAATCGATGGTCTCAACTCTGCGGCCGTCGCGGGCACCATCGCTTCCCAGGGCGGGGGATTGCGCGTGGTCGCCGTGCACCCGGCCGCACCCGGCCTGCTGCACCACGCGCCGTGGAGCGCGGACCTCGACGCGCTCGCTAGCCTGGCCGAGGAAACGCCAGGGCCGCTACTCATCGCAGGCGACTTCAACGCGACCGTCAACCACGCCGGGATGCGCAGGCTCGCTCGCGGCGGTCTCCTTGATGCGGCAGACCAGGCCGGCTCGGGCTTCCTCCCGACCTTCCCATCCGAGGGGTTTCCGTTGCCCCTTGCCGCCCTCGACCATGTTCTGGTGCGGTACGCGGCACTGGTTGCGGAAGAGGTGGTCACTGTCACCGTGCCTGGCACCGACCACCGTTTCCTCGTGGCCAAGTACACCGGACCGTAGATTCGCTGGCGCTCACAGCGTCCGTTTTGGGTAGGGTTGGTACGTGCCTGTGAATCCAGAAGTTGTTGGCCGCACGTATGGTCCTTTCGAGGCGTACGAGGTCACGCGGATCAAGATCCGCGAATTTGCCGATGCAGTCGACGCGCGCTCCGGCGCGCATTTCTATCCCGATGTCGCTCGCGCAGAGGGCTACACGGATGTGGTCGCTCCCACGACGTTCGCGGTCATGATTGCGCAACGCGCCGAGTTCCACGTGGTTGCGGACCCGGAGGTGGGAGTCGACTTCTCGAAGGTCGTTCATGCCGATGAGCGCTTCACCCACCATCGGCCGCTCGTAGCGGGCGATGTGGTGCAGGCCGCCGTGACTATCGAGGCGATCACGCAACGGGCGGGAATCTCCATGGTCACCACGCGGGCCGAACTCACGGACGCGGACGGCGCCCCTGTGTCCACCGTCGTATCGACGCTTGCTGTAAGGGAAGACTCATGAGCGACGAGACGCTGCCCGCCTTTGTGTCGCTCAATGTAGGCGACGAGGTTGCGGCCCGCGAAGTCGAATTCACCAGGGGAAAGCTGGTTCGCTACGCGGGAGCGTCGGGCGACTTCAATCCCATTCATTACAACGACGCCTTCGCACAGTCCGTTGGCCTCGACGGTGTCATCTCCCACGGCATGCTCACGATGGGAGTGGGCGCGTCTGTGGTCGAGGAGTGGGCGGGCGCAGGAAACGTCGTCGACTATCAGGCGCGCTTCACCAGGCCGATTCCTGTTCCCGGCCTCGAGGGCGTTGTGGTGCGCGTGGCTGCGGTGGTGGGTGCTCTCGATCACGATGTGAAGCAAGCCCGTATCGATGTCACCGTGACAGTTGACGGCGCCAAGGTACTCGGAAAGGCCCAAGCGCTCGTCGACTGCGCGTAGTTTTTGGGACCGTCCCGGCGTTCGCACGCCGATCGATTCCGATTTGTACCCAAAAACAGGGGCCCTTGTAGGAATACGACAACAATTCGCCGCAGGCTTTGACGCCCAGGTGGCGACGGCGCGCGCCCATCACTGCCACGATGCGACTATGGCAACCGCATCAAAGGAGAGCACGGGCTTCGCACAGAAGCTAGACACCTATTTCTCGATCTCCGCAAGGGGATCGTCGTTCGGTCAAGAGGCCCGCGGTGGACTCACGACCTTCTTCACGATGGCTTACATCGTGGTTCTCAACCCCCTCATCTTGGGCTTCGTTGCTGACCGCAATGGCGACTACCTAGGTGGCGACTCGACGAACGGCAAGAACCTCGCCGTGATCGCGGCAGGGACCGCTCTTGTCGCGGGCGTGATGACGCTCGCGATGGGCGCCTGGGCGCGATTCCCGTTGGCCGTGGCGGCAGGCCTCGGCATCAACTCGGTCGTGGCCTATGGGCTTGTCGCCAACATGGGACTGACATGGCCCGAAGCGATGGGGTTCATCGTTCTTGAGGGTGTTCTCGTCCTCATCTTGGTGCTCACCAAGGTGCGGCAGAAGCTCCTGATCGCGGTTCCTCTGTCGCTGAAGAAGGCGATCGCAGCCGGGATCGGCCTCTTCCTCGCGTTCATCGCCCTGTGGGATGCGCGCGTCGTGACCGACCCGTCGCCTGGTGGAATCGAGGGGGTCTCCCCTGGAGACCCCACGCCGTCGACATTTGGCTTCGATGGTGCCATTAGCACGTGGCCGACGTTCGTCTTCGTCATCGGACTCCTGATCGCGGCGTTCCTCTACATTCGCAAGATCAGGGGCGCGTTCCTCATCGCGATCGTTGGCACCACGGTGCTGGCCTTCCTGGTCGAGGCGGTCGCGAAGCTCGGAGGCTACGGCGGCGGCTTTGGCAACCTGAAGGGGTGGGCGCTCAACGTGCCGACCTTCGACGGCAAGGACCTGATCGCTGCTCCCAGTTTCGGAACGCTCGGCCATGTGAGCTTCGGCGGATTTGCGCACCTCGGAATCTTGTCGGGCGTCCTGCTGATGTTCTCGCTGTTCATGATCGACTTCTTCGACACCATGGGCACGATGACGGCTGTGGGCGAAGAGGCGGGGCTCAATGACGAAGAAGGCGTGCCTGAACACTCTCAGGAGATCCTGATCGTCGACTCGATCGCTGCCATCGCAGGTGGAGCGGCAGGTGTGTCATCGAACACGGCGTACATCGAGTCCGCATCCGGCGTCGGGGACGGCGCCAGGACGGGATTCTCGTCGGTCGTGACGGGCGTTGCGTTCTTGGTGGCGATTTTCTTGGCACCTTTGACGACGCTCGTGCCGTTCGAGGCCGCCACCCCGGTGTTGCTTCTGGTCGGCCTGCTGATGCTCAGCTCGGCCGTCGACATCGACTGGAAGGACTGGCGGGTCGCTGTTCCTGCCTTCCTCACCATGATCGTCATGCCGTTCGGGTATTCGATTGCGGCAGGCATCGGCCTTGGACTGATCAGCTACGCGGTGCTACACGCAGCCACGGGCAAGGCCAAGGAAGTGAAGCCCCTCATGTGGGCCGCGGCCGGTCTGTTCGCGGTGTACTTCGCGCAGGACCTCATCAAGTACCTCATCAACTAAGAAGCGGGTCAAGGGCGCCGTCCGGG
>JAYTGI010000287.1:0-11057 GCA_043733605.1 Demequina sp.
TAGACGAACGGAATGGTGATGAGGGCAAGGAAGGTCATGACCGCGATGAAACCAAAGAGCGCGAGAGAACCGTAGGCGACGGCCCACGGGTACAGGAACACCACTTCGATATCGAAGATGATGAACGTCATGGCCACGAGGTAGTACTTGATCGGAACGCGCCCGCCGCCTGCGGCCCCTGGGGTGGGCATCAGGCCTGACTCGTAGCGGTCGAGTTTGGCGGAGTTGTACCGCTTAGGGCCCAGGAAGGCGCTAGCCACGAGGCCCGCGACGGCCAACAGGCCTGCGATGACGATCATGACGATGATCGGCACATAGGGGTTCACGGTCGCGTCCTTCCCATCGCTATGCCGCCGGCGCGACTTTGGTCAGCGCGGCGAGCAACTTGTCCGACCAATTGCCGCCTCGCGGCTCGTAGACATCTGCCAGCAGTCTAGAGACAAATTCCATGATGAGCGGACGGGGCAACCCGTATCGGGTACACAGTTTCATGACCGTTGGGTGCTCGACCAGGGCCGCAAAGACCCGACCCAGCGAGTAGTACCCGCCAAGGTCGTCCTTCATCATCCTGGCGTACGACGCGAGGGCTTGCTCCTGTGCCAGCGCGTCCGTTGCGTCGCGCCATGCCACAGCCGCCTCGGTGGCCCTGCGCGCGGCCTGCATCGCGTATGCGATGCCCTCGCCGTTGAAGGGATTGACCATGCCGCCGCTGTCGCCCACAAGCATCATTCCTGGCACGTAGTGAGGTTGGCGGTTGAAGGCCATCGGGATCGCGGCGCCCTTGATCTCGCCCACCTGCGCGCCAAAGTTCCAGTCCTTGGCCGAATGGTCGAGCCAGTCCCTGAGTAGCGCCTTGTGATCGAGCTTGGATGGTGTGCCCCTGGCACTGAGCGTACCGAGACCCACGTTTGCCGTGCCGTCGCCCAGCGGGAAGATCCAGCCATAGCCGGGGAGCAACTTCGAGCTGCCGCGTTCCCCGTCCCAGATCTCGAGGTGGCCCTCCATCCACTCCTCGGCATGTCGATCCGTCTCGAAGTAGGTACGCACGGCGACGCCCATGGGACGGTTCTTCTTGCGTTCGATACCGATTCCCAGGGCGATGCGCGCGCTCGCGCCGTCGGCCGCGATCACCAACGGCGCGCGGTATTCGACGGGCTCGCCGATCTTGCGGCCCTTCTCATCGGTCTGGCGCGCGGTGACGCCCACCACTCTGCCGCCACCGCCAAAGCCGTCGCGGCTCTCGTCGCGCAACGCCGCTTCGACGTGCCAGCCCTCGCGAATGTCAGCGCCGGCCGCGCGAGCGTGGTTGGCCAGGCGGTGGTCGAATTGCGCGCGCGGCAGGCTTAGCCCGTAGTTGGGGAAGGAGTCGAGCTGGTGCCACGGGAATTCGAGGCGGTGACCGCCACCCACCATGCGCAGTCCCTGGCTGGGGAGCCAGCCCTCTTCGCGAGGAGTGGGCAAGCCGATGAGTTGCAGCTCCTTGACCGCGCGCGGGGTGAGCCCGTCCCCGCATACCTTCTCGCGCGGGTAGTGGGCCTTTTCCAGGGCGATGACGTCGAAGCCCTCGGTCGCGAGGTAGCGGGCCGCCGCCGCCCCACCGGGACCAGCACCCACGACGATGACGTCCGCTTCGGTCTTCACGTTCTCCAGCCTAAGCGGAGCGGGACCGTGGTCCTGTCGGTGCCGCGTATCGGACCGCGTATCGGACCGCCGTATCGGACCATGGTTTCGACTCGCCTACGCTGTTCGGGTGAGCATCGACGCGGCCGCCCCCGGTCCCCTGACGGTCCGCACGGTCGAGGTACCCGACCCCGGAGACCTCCTCGCCGCACTTCCCGAGCAGGGCATCTCCTGGGTGAGGCGCGGCGACGGCATGGTCGCGTGGGGCGAGGTGGCCCGTTGCGACACGGTGGGCGCTACCCGCATTGACGAGGCGCTCATGTGGTGGCGGCGGATGACTCGACACGCGTCGGTCCATGACGAGGTCAAGGCGCGCGGCACGGGTCTGGTGGCATTCGGCGCGTTCTCCTTCGCAGACGACTCGGCCTCTGGTGGCGCCCTCATCGTCCCTCGATATGTGCTTGGGCGCGTGAGTGGAAGGAGCTTCTTCACCGTTGTGGGCGATGCGTCCACGGCACGTACAACCCTTGCCCAGGCTCTTGCGGGGGCCTCCCCCGTCACACCGGTTCCTTCCGTCGTTGTCGACACGGGAGACGAGCCCGCGTGGAGCGCGGCGGTCTCCGCGGCCGTGGCGCGCATCGCCGCCGGCGAGGTCTCGAAGGTGGTCTTGGCGCGCGCGGTCGACGCCCGCGCCGACCGCCCCGTCGACGTGCGTGCGGTGCTCGCCAACCTCGCTGCCGATTACGACATGTGCTGGACGTTCCACGTCGACGGCATGATCGGCGCGACGCCCGAGTTGTTGGCCAGAGTCGACCACGGGCTGGTGACCTCGCGCGTACTTGCGGGAACCATCCGAATGACGGGCGACGACATGGGCGACCTGGCGCGCGCCGCCAAGCTCGCGCGGTCGTCGAAGGACCGCGAGGAGCACTCTTATGCGGTGCACTCGGTGACCCAGGTGCTCGCGGAACACTGCGCGTCGGTCAACGTTCCCGACGAGCCGAGCGTGTTGCACCTTCCCAACGTGATGCACCTTGCGACGGACATCACGGGAGCCCTTTCAAGCCACGTGGGCGTGCTGGAGCTGGTGCGGGAACTGCACCCCTCCGCGGCCGTATGCGGCACGCCGACCCTCGCCGCTGCCCGCGTGATCGACGAACTCGAGGGGCTAGACCGCGGTCGCTATGCGGGGCCGGTCGGATGGGTGGATGCGACGGGCGAGGGCGAATGGTGCATCGCGCTGCGCTCCGCGGAAATCGACCGTGACGACCCGTCCCACCTGCGCCTCTTCGCTGGCTGTGGAATAGTCGCGGCCTCCGACCCCGCCTCTGAATGGGCGGAATCGGAGGCAAAGCTCGAGCCGATGCGAGCGGCCCTGCGAGCCAGCGCGGGCTAAGCCTCGCCCCCCTCGGCCGGCGGCGGGGTGGCGGTTGCGGACCCGAGGCGTACCTTGCCTCGCTGCGCCCCCTTTCCCGCCAGGGCCGGACCGTCGGTGCCGTTGGCGTGAGACCGCACCACGGCGTCGTCCAGAGAACCGAGGGTCACCGCGAGCGTCTCCGAAGAGCCGTCGCGATTCACGACAACCTCGACGGAGTCTCCCGGTGCGTGGCCTGCGATGATTTCGCGCGCTTGCCACCAGTCCGTCACGGCAGTGCCGTCGACGGATGTGATGACGTCGCCCGCGGCGAGTCCGGCCGTGTCGGCTGGGCCGTCGGCGGCGACCGCGCGCACCAGCACTCCGTCCTTGCCCTCGACGTGAACGAGTCGAGCACCCACCCACGGGACGTCCGTCGGTGCGGGAGGAGCGGGCCTGTCCGCAGCGTCGCCGAGAGTGATCACCACGGTCTCTGTGGAACCCTTGTGATCGACGACGACGGTGATCTCGTCGCCCGCCTTGGCATCGGCAAGCGCCTCTCGCAGCGCGCCCCTGTGGTCGACCGCGACGGTACCGATGCTCACGACGACGTCTCCCTCTTCGAGACCCGCGAGGTCGGCCGGGCTGCCGTCGATGACACGCGCGACGGTCGCCCCGTCCTTGGTGGGAACCAGCCGCGCACCCACGTAGGGCGCGTCGGCCAGGGGACCACCAGCAAGGGCGCCTTCGCCTTGAGGACCATCGCCTTGAGGACCGAGACGAGCTGCGCGGTTGCCCTCGTTTGCGGGCGCGGTCGTTGCCGTCGTCGACGCATCGTCTGCCGACGTCTCCGCCGCGGTCGCCGCTGGCGCCACGCCCAATGCGATAGCGCCTGCCGCGAGTGCGCCGGTGCCGAGCATCAGTCCGCGGCCAATTCGTGAATGAATCATGGTGTCCTCCTGGGTTGATCGGATAGTCCGATTTCACCCGGTGGACCTTGGCGCAACCTCGGGGCCACCTGAGAACTCGCTGAGACCATGAAGCACCGCCGGCGACCTAGACGAGAGCCTCGACCACTTCCACGCCATCGATCGGGGCGGCAAGGATCGCCGCGAGGGCCTCGGCCGACGAGGCGTGCACGTGCGTGGCTCCGTACGCCATCGCGAGCGCGGCGAGGTCCACGCCGTGCGGAGTGGTGAACACTCGCCGCACCATCTCCGCTGGGGCCTTGGCGTGTTCGAGGTTGTTGAAGATCGTGCCACCGCCGTCGTTGACCACCACGAGGCGAACGTTGGGTCGGCGTTCCTCCGTGCCAATGAGGAGGCCGCCTGCGTCGTGAAGGAAGGTCACGTCACCAATCAGGACGCTGACGGGCTGACCGAGCGCAAGGGCGAGCCCCATCGCCGTCGATGTGGTGCCATCGATGCCCGCGAGTCCTCTATTGGCCACCAGAGTGGGCACCTGGCCGACGGGCCACGCGGGGGCGACGGCGTCGACCATGCGAATCGGACCAGACGATCCGAGCATCGCGACGTCGAGAGCGCCCAGAGATTCCACAAACACCCTCGCCACCGCGCGGCCGTTCCACGCGTCTTCGGGAGGGATGACCTCATCACACGCCGAATGCCAGGACGCGAGCCAGCGGTCGTCGACCTTTCCGGGGGTGAGCCACTCCTCGGGCACGGTGGGAAGTACCCTCTCAGCGTGCCTTGGCGCCTCGCGCCAGCGCGCCCCGTGCGCCGCGACAAAAAGCGTCGGCGCCGTCTCGATGAGGCGCTGCACCGGGCGCGACAAGGTGGGACGCCCGATCACCACCACTTGGCGTATCTCTGCGGCGAGCTCTTGGCCCTTGTGCGTGCCAAGCATCGCGACGTAGCCCTTCAAGGCGTTGCCGCCGGCGCGCGCGCCCGACGTCGGCTCCGCGAGAAGCGGCCATCCGTGCGCCTCGGCCACCTTGCGCGCCACGTCCCCCGCGCCGTCGCCCGCGATGACGATGCCCTGATCGGTGCGGGGCAGGCCCCTGGGCGTCAGCGTGATTCCACGCAACCGCGAACGAGTGCGGTCGAGCAGGGTTGCCTTTTCGGGGTCGATGAGGGGCCACGGGCCCCCGTCCGGTCCGAGCGGGTCGCGGAACTCCACGTTGAGGTGCACGGGGCCAGGGGCCGAGGCAATGTCCTCACGATCGGGAACCCCAATCGCCCAGTGGACGGCGCGCGCCGCCAAGAGCGTGGCCCTTCCCACCCTCTCGTTCTTCTCTGGCGCGGGCGCCTCCGCCTCCCATCGCACGAACTGGCCGAAGATTCCCTCTTGGTCGGTGGTCTGGTTGGCGCCGATCCCGCGGAGCTCGTTGGGACGGTCCGCGGTCAACAGGATGAGAGGGATACCCGAGTGGTGGGCCTCCATCACGGCCGGAAGGAGATTGCCGACGGCGGTTCCCGACGTTGTGACGAGCGCGACGGGATTCGGCTTGCCGTCGAGAGCCCGCGCCCTGGCGATGCCGAGCGCGAGAAACGCGGCCGCTCTCTCGTCGATGCGCACGTGGAGATTGACGTGCGGGGCACCGACTGGTGGCGAGTCAGCCGCGGCTTGAGCAAGCGCGTGGGCGAGAGGTCCCGAGCGTGACCCAGGGCACAACACGAAGTCGCCTACTCCATGCGCTGACAAGGCCGCGACGAGTTCACGCGCGAAGGCGGCTGCCGGGTGGATCATGCCGTCACTCTAAGCGGAACGGGAGCGAGCCGCCCCGCCACGGGCGCGAGCGTCGCCTCTACCGTGTCGGTCGCAAGGAGGGTACCGGTACCGAGGCCGTGGGCGAAGAGTTGCTCGGGCATCGCGAGGGCGGCCGCGAGCGCGGCGCTGAGACCCACGGAGGATTCCATCGCCGAAGACACCACCACCGGGAGCCCATAACGCTCGGCGATCTCGAGCACAGCGCGCGCCCCGCCCATGGTCGACGGCTTGAGCACGAGGAGGTCGGCGGCCTCGGCCCTGACGACCGCGTCGACGTCTCCCGTGAACCTGATGGACTCGTCTGCGGCGATGCGCACGTCCACGAGCCTGCGCACGGCAGCAAGATCGCCGATGGACGCGCACGGTTGCTCGACATACTCGAGCCCGCCGATTCCCCCCGCGCGGGCGGCGGACTCGAGCGCGGCGATTGCGCCTGGGGCCGCGGCGAGCGACCATGCGCCGTTCGCGTCGACCCTGATCTTGCCTCCCGCGCCGAGCGCGCCGGCTACTGCCTCGACGCGCGCACAATCGGCCCGAAGTGTGGCTGCGGGGTCGGCGTCTCCCCCACGTGGTCCCCCCACCTTGACCTTGGCGGTGCGGCAGCCATACGCCGAAGCGAGAGTGGCCGCCGCGCGGGGCGCGAGCTCGGGGATGATCGCCGCGCACTCGACGTCGGTGTGGAGCGGCGCTGGGAGCAGGCCGTGGGCAGCCTCCATGGCCGCCGCCCACCAGCGCCCGCGCTGCTCGGGGTTGTAGTCCGCAAAGGGCGAGAACTCGCCCCACGCATCGGCGCCATCGGGACCCACACCGCGCATCAGAACCCCGGAGCGTTCGGTGAGACCGCGAAAAGACGTCACGAGCCTCACGCTGAACGGGCGAAACTCCATGGGGACAGCGTAGGCGGCGCGGGCCATGGCTCGGCGAGTGCACCCTCCGGCCCCCATCCAGCCGCTGCGAACCAGTCTCGCGCGCGACACGCCGTCAGACGCCATTTTGGTTCGGAGCGTCGGGATGGCGTCCACGGTGGGCCGAGGTCGCGGTTGGGCCGGGGCCGCAGGAGCGAAACACTGTCCCCCGGCTACGCTCGGAGCATGAGCGACATCCCCACCCAGGTATCCGACCTCATGGACCCCACGCAGTGGCGGGCCATCGACGGCTTTCCGGACGAAGACGTCACGTACCACCGCTGGGTCGAGCGCGGCACGAGTGGTGACGGCCCGGGCGAGAACAACCGCGCCGAGCGCGACCTGCCAGCCGTGCGCATCGCGTTCAACAGGCCAGAGGTGCGCAACGCGTTCCGCCCCCAGACGGTCGACCAGCTTTACCGCGCGCTCGACCACGCCAGGATGACGGCCGACGTCGGAACCATCATCCTCACGGGCAACGGCCCCGCAGCCGACGGCGTCCACGCGTTCTGCTCCGGCGGCGACCAGCGCATCAGGGGGCGTGACGGCTACCTCTACGAGGGCACGGCGGCCGATGCCCCCGCTCACGGCGGGCGCCTGCACATCCTCGAGGTGCAGCGACTCATGCGCACCAGTCCCAAGGTGATCGTGGCCGCCGTCAACGGCTGGGCGGCAGGCGGCGGACATTCGCTCAACGTGGTGGCGGACCTCTCGATCGCAAGCCGCGAGCACGCGCGCTTCAAGCAGACCGATGCCAACGTCGGCTCATTCGACGCGGGCTACGGTTCGACCCTGCTCGCGCGCCACGTGGGCGACAAGCGAGCGCGGGAGATCTTCTTCTTGGCCCGCGAATACTCGGCCGACGACGCCGAGCGTTGGGGCGTCGTCAATGAAGCCGTTCCCCATGCGGAACTCGAGGCGAGGGCGCTCGACTACGCGCGCATCGTCGCCACCAAGTCGCCGCAGGCCATCAGGATGCTCAAGTTCGCCTTCAACCTCGCCGACGACGGCCTCGCGGGCCAGCAGGTGTTCGCCGGGGAAGCCACCCGCATGGCGTACATGACGGACGAGGCTCAAGAGGGACGCGACGCGTTCCTGGAGCGCAGGGACCCGGACTGGCGCGACTTCCCTTACGCGTTCTAGGGCCGACGCGCGCATCGGCCGGGTGCCCGCACCGCACCGCACGAGGCGACGTCGAGGCGACGTCAACCGGCCAGCGGCACCATCGCTGCGATCAGCTCTTCCACGTTGACCGAGCCCACCCGGATGCGGCTGTCACCCACACCGTACGGGATCCACAGCCGCCCATCGTGAATGATGCCGCCGCACGAATACACCACGTTCGGCACGTAGCCCTCGCGCTCCTGCGGGCTGATCAGTGGATCCTCGAGGGTGGCAATCACCTTCGATGGGTGCTCCAGATCTAACAGGATCGCGCCGATGCAGTACCGCCGCAGCGGCCCCACGCCGTGGGTCAGCACCAGCCAGCCGTGCTCCGTCTCCAGGGGTGAGCCGCAGTTGCCGGTCTGAATCAGTTGCCACGTGCGCCACGGCCTGCGCAGCGGCTTGGGCTTGCCCCACACCCGCCCGTGCTCGGAGCGTGACACCCCCAGCGTCTCGCCGTCCGAGCGCGTCAGCGCCAGCAACTTGCCGCCAACGTGACGCGGGAACAGCGCGATGCCCTTGTTCTTGGCGGCCGCACCCGACATCCGGTGGATGTCGAACGTCACCAGGTCCGGCGAGATGATCAGCCGTGGCGCGATGTGCTTGCCGTCGTAAGCGGTGTACGTGGCGCGGTAGTCCTGCGTGCCGTCGGGGTGCGTGCACAGCACAAAACGGGCATCCTCCATCCCGTTCACCTCGTCACGGGCCGCCGGCATCAGAATGCGCTGCGACAGGTTCGAGCCGGCAGGGAACGTGGAACGGTAGGCGCTCTCCACCACGGCGTGCAGGCGTTCCACATACTGGTTGTTGAGGTGGTGCGAGGTCAGCACGGTCGGCAAGTCACGGATGGCCTGCTCGAAGTCCGCTACAGAGAACTTCTCGGGCAGAAGCCGAGCTAGGGCGTGAGCGAGTTCCACACCGTGCCCGCGCATCTCCGCCTCCACGGCCACCATGAAGTGCTCGCGGATCCACAGCGGAGCGGACGTTTCACCTGGTAACAGTGGCATCGCCCGCTCGCCAAAGGTCCACGCAGCGCCCGGCCCTATCACCGCCGAGATGAACTCGATGGAGGAGATGTGCCCCTCGCCGATGCCGCGCAGCGACACCACCACTCGCAGTTGACCCGGCTCCAGCCCGCTCTGGTCGGGGTGCCGCACCGCGCTCGGGTTACATAGCGCCGCGCCCTCGACCGCGTACTCCGCGGTGAACGCGGCGCCCATCAGCAGTCGGCGGGCCGGGCTCATGTCCGCGAGGTCTTCCGACGTCAGGGCCACCGAGTCGGCGTGGGTTATCAGGGCGCGCGTCAGGTGCTCCACCTCGCCGGTGTACACGTTCACCAACCGTTCCGCCTCAGCCTCGACCTCGGCTTCGGGCAACGCCATGACGCGCCGGGCGATGCCGCCCACCCGCGATTCGTCCTCGTGTGTGTCTTCGCCAGGCAGGAACAGGGTGAGCACGATGCGTGATAGGTCGGGGTCGAGTTGCGTGCCTGCGTCTGCAACCGTGACCGTCATGGGGTGCCTCTCGGGGTTGAGGTCGCGGCCGGGAGGCCGGTGCGCAGGCCCAAGCGGTGGGCCAACTGGTGGGTGCTCAGCGCGGCGAGCGTGGACTCCGCGCCGCGATTGGTGTTGCGACCGTTCGCGGTGAGGCCGTCGAAGCCCGCGCCCGTGGCCGGGTCGAACATCGGCGTGGACGCGTCGTTGTCTCCCAAGAACCACTGCCAGGCGAGCCCCACGCCATCGCGCCAGCGCTGGTCGCCGGTGACGTCCCACGCGCGTGCACAGGCCTGGGCAAGCGTCGCGGCTTCGATCGGCTGTTGGTCGAACTGCGGACGCCGATCGCCCGGCCCCCACCCCGACGTACCTGGGAAGGACAGTGCCCCGTCCACCGTGATCACGTCGAGGTAGAAGCCGAGCATTGCCAGCCCCCGATCAACCATTGCAGGGTCGCGCGTCGCCGCCCCGCCTGCTACAAGCGCCTCGGGTATGGTTCCGTTTCCGTACCGGAGGCGAGGCTCGGGCCACAGCCATGCGCCAGCGCCTCCTGGAGAGGGCGTGAGGGGTGGAAGCATCTCATCGGCACGCGCGATCAGGTCGCGAGCTGCCTTCGCCACACCCGGCACACCTGCGCTCAACGCCTCGGCGGCGCCGATGGCTGCGAAAAGCGTGGCGTGCAGGTCCGGCGTGTGCCAGTGGGCTGCACGGGTGAGCGCGTTCGCGGCCCGCGCGGCGACCGCTGGGTCGACGGCCCGCGCGGCCGTTACGCCGAGTGCACCGATCGCGCGGCCCCACCAGTCGCCGCCCGCCGGGGTGTCGCTCCAGGTGCCGTCTGCGCGCATCCGGTTGTGCGCCGCGCCATTGGGCTGGACGGCGTTCTCGAGAAACCGCAGGTAGGTCTCGATGACGCCGTCGAGGGTAGGCACGGGGCAGCCGGGCGTGGGGTCAGGCAACTCGGCGGACGGCCAGCCCGCCGCGACGAGCGCGGATTCCCTCACCACAAACGCGAGCGCCCGCGCGACGTCGTCGGTGCAGTAGCCGTGCTCGAGGCGCGGCTGGTCCTCCAGCGCATGCTCGAACAGACCGTGTCCGTCACTCATGTGACACAGGTGCGCGAGCGGGAGCAGGGCCGCGCGACTGGGCGGGCCCTCAAAAGCGACTGACCTGGCCTCGAGTGGGTGGGGCGTCACGCCGCCACCGATGCGCCGATGGTGCGGGCCACCTCGCGGAACCGCTCGCCCACGGCGGGCCACAGCGCGTCGCGACCCCATTGGCGCCCGATGCGCGACATCTCTTGCGCCTCGTCCGGGTGAGTAAGGATCCATCTCACCGAGCGCGCGATGGCCGCCGGGTCGCGGTGACGCACCACGATGCCCGCGCCCGTGCTCAACAGCTCGATGGCGTGCGGGAACGCGGTGGCCACCACCGGGATGCCAGCGGTCACCGCCTCGGCCAGCACTCCGGAGGTGATCTGCGACGAGGAGTCGTAGGGGAGTAGCACCACGGAAGCCTCGCTGACATATCGCCCAAGCGTGTTCAGGTCCAGGTAGTCGCCGTGAAACTCGACCACATTGTCAAGGCCCAAGGTGCGCGTGATGCGCTCGAGCTCGCGGCGATACGCCTCGCCCTCACGGGCAATCACCTTGGGATGAGTCTCTCCGACCACGCGGTACGTGGGGGGCGTATGCATGTCGCCGAGGTGCGCCATCGACCGGATACCCCACTCGATGCCCTTGCCGGGGCCGATCAGCCCCCAAGTCAACACGATGGGGGTCGCGGCGGGGTCGG
>JAYTGI010000288.1:0-4189 GCA_043733605.1 Demequina sp.
AGAGCCTCTTGTAGGCGCACCGTGTCGCGCCCCGGACCTAGACTGGGGCTCCCATGGATTCCCTGTTTAGCCTCGAGTCAGACGCCGGTTCCCCACTCATCGAGGGGCTCAATACCGAACAGGCGCGGGCCGTCCTCAGCGCGGCGCCCGCGCTCCTGATCTTCGCAGGAGCGGGCTCGGGCAAGACACGAGTGTTGACCCACCGCATCGCGCACCTCCTGGAATCGGGCCGCGCCCGTCCTCACGAGGTCCTGGCGATCACGTTTACCAACAAGGCCGCTGGCGAGATGCGGGAGAGGGTCCAGGCGCTCGTGGGGCCCGAGGCGCGTCAGATGTGGGTGTCGACGTTTCACTCGGCTTGCGCGCGCATGCTGCGCAGGGACTTCGAACTCGCGGGGCTTCGCTCGAGCTTCTCGATCTACGATTCCGCTGATTCGGTGGCAGTCATGAAGCTCGTCATGAACGAGCTCGATCTGGATCCCAAAAAGTTCAACCCCAAGGCCCTCCTCGGTCGCGTCGGCAAGTACAAGGACGAGCTCATCGAGCCAGAGGTGGCGGCTGCGGCCGCGTCGATGGCCTCAAAGTTTTCGATCGAACACGCGGCCGGTCTGGCTTACGGCGCGTATCAGCGCAGGCTTGAGGCCGCGAACGCGGTGGACTTCGACGACATCATCGTCAAGACGGTGCGCCTCCTCCAGGCGCATCCCGAGGTCGCGGCGCGATACCGTGCGCAGTTCAGGCACGTGCTTGTCGACGAGTATCAGGACACCAACCACGCCCAGTACGTCTTCGTGAAGGAACTCGTTGGGGACAACGGAAGCCTCACTGTGGTGGGGGACGCCGATCAGTCGATTTACGCATTCCGTGGCGCCAACATCCGCAACATTCTCGAGTTCGAGAAGGACTATCCCGACGCCGAGGTGATTCGCCTCGAACGCAATTACCGCTCGACCCAGAACATCCTTTCCGCGGCAAACGCGGTCATCGCACACAACGTGGGGCGTCCTCCCAAGAATTTATGGACGGACGCGGGTGATGGCGAACGCATCATCGGCTACGCCGCGGACAACGAGCAAGACGAGGCGCTCTTCATTTCGACGGAGATCGCGCGGCTCACCTCCGTCGAGTCGGTCGCGCCGGCCGACGTCGCCGTCATGTATCGCGCCAATGCTCAGTCGCGCGCGATCGAGGAACGCTTCATTCGCGCAGAGATCCCGTACAAGGTCGTGGGTGGAACGCGCTTCTACGAGCGTAAGGAGATCAAGGACATGCTCGCCTACTTGGCGGCCGTGGCGAACGACGACGATGACGTGGCTACCCGCCGCATCATCAACACCCCGCGGCGCGGAATAGGCGACACAACGGTCGAGTCGATCGAGCGACTTCGGCGCGACGTCTCGCTCGCAGCAGCCCGGGCGGGCGAGCGCGGGCTCAGCTTCGGTGCCGCTCTGAGGCGCGCCGATGAGGCGGGCCTCGCGACGCGCTCGATCAAGCCAGTTCAGGACTTCGTGGCACTGATGGACGACCTCAGATCGCTCGCGGCGGACAACGGACCCGCCGGCATCCTTGACGCGATCGCGGACCGCACGGGAATGTTGCGCGCGATGCGAATTTCGGACGATCCCCAAGACGCGAGCCGCATCGAAAACATTATGGAGCTCGTGTCCGTTGGCAGGGAGTTTGCGGAAGAAAATCCTGGAGGCACGCTGGTCGACTTCCTAGAGAAGGTCGCTCTCGTTGCGGACGCCGATCAGATTCCAGACGCGGACGGCGGCGGCGGAGTCGTGACGCTCATGACGCTGCACACCGCAAAGGGGCTTGAATTCCCTGTGGTCTTTGTGGTGGGCCTAGAAGACGGCACCTTCCCGCACATGCGTTCCATCGAGTCGGGAGACGTCAAGGACCTCGAGGAGGAACGTCGCCTTGCGTACGTCGGACTCACGCGGGCGATGCAGAGGCTGTACCTCACTCGTGCCGAAGTGCGCTCGGCGTGGGGCGCGCCGCAATACCTGCCGCCTTCCCGCTTCGTAGACGAAATCCCCGCCGACCTCGTGGAATGGAGGCACTCCGAGACCACGATGTCTTCCCTCAGGGCGCGCACGGAGCGGCGCGGAGCGGGCGGATGGTCGAGTACGTACGGAGGCAGCCAGGACCGCGACGACGGCAATGCCTACTCGCGGGCAGGTGCCGTCCGCTCGCGAAGCGTGCCCCCGAGCCCTCCAGGCGCTGATGCTGGAGACGTCGGCTTCGAGCCGGGTGAGCGGGTCAACCACGACGGCTTTGGCATGGGCAAGGTGGTGGGCGTCGAGGGAGTCGGTCGCGCCGCGGTGGTCAAGGTCGATTTTGGTGATGCGGGCGTCAAGAGGCTTGTGCTCCGCTTCAATTCCCTCACGAAACTCTAGTGACGGACGCCGCCACGAGGCCGGACGAACCCCTCTGCGCGAGGGCCTCCCGACTGTAGGCTTTGCCTGTTCCCACGAAAGGTTTGTCCCATGGAAGCACGCACCTCAAAGGTCTCGATCATCGGCGCGGGGGCGGTGGGTGCCACCCTCGCCTACGCGGGCCTGATGCGCGGCTTCGCCCGCAATGTCGTCCTCTTTGACATCAACAAGGCGAAGGTGGAGGCGGAGGCGATGGACCTCGCCCAGGGCATTCAGTTCATGCCTGAGGCCACGGTGGTGGGGTCCGATCAGGTGGAAGCGTGTGCCGATTCCGACGTGGTGGTCATCACCGCTGGTGCCAAGCAGCAGCCAGGCCAGTCGCGACTCGAGCTCGCCCAGGCGACGATTGGCCTGATGGACAAGATCATCCCGCCGCTCATCGACGTCTCTCCGAACTCGATCTACATCCTGGTCACGAACCCCGTGGATGTCGTAACGTACGCGGCCATCAAGGCCTCGGGAATGAGCCCTTCTCAGATGTTCGGGTCTGGCACGGTGCTCGACTCGTCGCGGTTGCGCCACCAGGTTGCGGTCGAGTGTGGAGTGGCCGTCTCCAACGTGCACGCCTACATCGCTGGAGAGCACGGAGACTCGGAGGTTGCGCTGTGGTCTTCGGCAACCATCGGCGGTGTGCCGCTGCTCGACTGGCACGATGCTTCTGGCAGGGTCGTCATGACCAAGGACGTGCGCGAGCGCATGCACAAAGACGTGCTGCAGTCGGCGTACAAGATCATCGAAGGCAAGGGCGCCACAAACTATGCGATCGGCGTCGCAGGTGCGCGCATCGTCGAGGCCGTGTTGCAGGACCAGAACAGGGTGCTTCCGGTGTCGACCCTCATCGACTACCCCGGCGTGGGCGAAATCTGCATGTCCCTGCCTGCCGTCGTGGGACGCAGCGGTGTCAAGCACCGGGTTGACGTGCCGCTCAATGCCGCCGAAAGTGCCGCCTTGGATGCGTCTGCCCGTTCAATCCGAGAGGTCGCCGTAAGGTTCGGCGCCGCTTAGGCGCCAGAAGTCGAGATCGCGATATTGAACAATACCAACGCGCCGAATATGGTGCCGATGGAGCCGAGCACGATGGCGGTGATTGCTCTTCCAGTGCCGTGCCCTCCCGTGCGCGCGAGCCGTAGCGCGATGACGCCGAGGACGATGGCGCCGATGCCGAGTAGCTGGCCGATGATGGGCACCGGCAGGAGCGAGCACAGCCCAAGGTAGGGCGCGACGACTGACTGCCATGATCGCCCGACGGGAACGATGTAGTGCAAGGGGTTCGAAGGGCCGAGGTCGCTCTCATGGCGCGCGGCAGGTGGGTCGCCCTGAACCGTCTGCTTGGCCGCTTGGTGAGCGGTCCATTGGGTTCCATCCCAATAGCGGATGTGCGCCAGGTTGCTCGGGTCGTCGTACCAGCCTGCGGGTGCGGTCATGGTTCCCCCTCACCGCCATTGAAGCGCAACCCGAGGGGCGCTCGTTACCATGGGGCATTGCCGTGCGGCGCCACCCCGCGGTGGTTCACCTCATCGCCGCGATCCACGTCAGTGAACGGGGGCGGTCCCGCCGCAATCGGCCGGGTTTTGAGTCCAGGCCCGCTCAGGCATCCCTGGTGTAGGCTCGCCGCGCGATATCAACGAACACGACGAGGTGTGGCATGAGTGAGCGGACCAACACGCGCGACAGTTTCCGCCGCGCGACAGTCCCTGATGACAACGGCTTCTTTGGACCGTACGGCGGGCAGTTCCTCCCGCCGCAGC
>JAYTGI010000289.1:0-4179 GCA_043733605.1 Demequina sp.
CGACGTGAACGGCTGCTGGATTGGCGACGCGCAACCGACAATCACGCGCGGAACCTACACCGTGCTGATGGCGCAGGATGTCTACCTTGACAACGGCAATGGCGGGTACGGGGGGCCGGTCATGTACCAAGACGGCGCCAAGAGCGCGGTCGCAGGCGGCGGAGTGGCGGTCGCCGGCACGGCACGCGCCCCCGCCATAGCCGGAGGATCCGCGGCGGCACCCGAGGGCGCAACCGCCGACGCCCCCACCATGATCGCCCCCATTCCAATGCCCGTCGGCGGAACCTATGACTGGCTGTCGTTGCAGGTGTGGACGTCTCTTGGTCAGGTGACCATCAAGTAGCTCACGCACTTTTTTTCGACCTCGGTGCGGTCAACGCTCCCCAGAGTCGACCGCACCGCATGGTGGTTCAAGGGAAGATCCATTGGGGGATAAGCGATCAAGGTGCATCTGGTTCCAATGGTTCGTCCGGCTTGTCCGTTTCAATGCGACTGGACAAACTCGAGGAGCGGCATGCCGTGACTTGCGGCCAACGGGATCGCGGCCAAGTGTGAGCGATTTCACTCTCTCAAACCCTCCGAATCGCGTATCGTAGTAAGCGCCCTGCGGCGGCCCAGATCCCTCAGCCTGAGCCGTCGCAGGGTCTTTTGTTTTCCGGAACGTCCTCAATCTCATGCCGGGCCCGCTCGTGCCGAGGCTCGCAACGGTCGTGACCACGCCCGCTTCCGAAGTTCGACGGTGATGTTGACCGAGTGGCGGGGGCCGGGCAGACACGACATCAGCGCCACGCCGTTTCGTGAGGCGACTTCACGTGCCGCCTCACAACCAGATTGCAGCGCGGATCCCGGGGACGCTCCCCCTGCGCGCGCGTCTCGGTCGACGCGGGCCGCCGCGAGAGCAGCCAAGTCGGCCGCAGCCTCGGTCTTTGCACCCCCGACCATTGCCGCGCCTCCATCGACAGCGGCCAGGCCAACGATCACGATGATGGCCAATACCGCGACCACGACGGGAGTCGCGGACCCGCGCTCACTCGAAAGCGCCGCGCCCTTCGCGGTCCGCGCCGCGCCGTCGTGCCAGCGCCCTCCTGCAAGCGCCCTCAAGGCCTGTCCCTGGCGGTGGCACATCTGGCAACCCGAGGCCAAGGGGCTCGCGTGACCATCACACAAGCCGTCACGAAGTCGCCCGACCGAGCAAGACTCACGTCAGCCTCGCCGCTAGTCCTCTTGGCGACCGTGATCGCCGCCGAGTCTGAATCAACAATCGCAGTCCGGGCGGCCTCGGCCGCACCTCGCTGCGCGGACTCGATATCGAGCGCCCATGCCACCGCGGACAAGGCGAACGCCAAGACCACGACCAAGCTCGGGAGCCCTAGGGCGAATTCGACTGTCGTGGAGCCCGACTCGCCGCGGTTGAACCTGCGGGCACGGGCCACGCGCGCTCTTGCGGCAAGCAACGCCCTCGCTCCTCCGATTGCGGCGAGCAACGTCGACACGCGCCTAGCTCCCGCCGAGCGCTTGACCAACGAGCGACGCGAGCGCGGATCGCACCTCGGGCGACTTGACGATCGCGATGAGCACCGCGGCAAACGCCGCGGCGGCGACGGTGACAAGCGCGTATTCAACGGTAGCCATTCCCTCCTCGTCGCTCTTTGCGAACCTGCCGATTAGCTTCTTCATTGCTGTTCCCTTCATTGGTGGATTGCTACTTCTGTGCGGAGGCGCCCCTTGAGCTGGCAACGCGATTCGCCGCCGTGGGCGCCGACCACGGTGACGACCACTGGCGGCGACCATTGGCGTCGACCCATCGCGACAGGCTCATGGCCCACCGCCTGAAACATCTCCCACGACAGCGCCGCCCACCGCGATCAGCAGCGGCACGACGCCGATGACGATGAAGGCCGGGAGGAGGCACAGCGCGAGGGGTAGCGACAAGCGCACACCGAGTTCTGCGGCGGCCGCGTCTCCCGCGGCCCTGGCCTTGGCGAGCGTCGCGTCGGCCAACGAGTCGAGAGCCTCAATGGGACTTGACCCGCGCTCCCACGCGGGCCCCAAGGCCCGGCCGAGCGGCCAGAGCCTAGAGGGCGCGAGGGTCCACGCGTCGCCCCATGGCACGCCCTCTGCGAGGCCATTCGCGACTTCGCAGAGCGCGCCGGCGTCACCCTCGGCGACGCGGCCAACCTGCTCAAGCGCGGAACGCACATCGAGCCCGGAACGCACTGCGGCGGCCAGCAGAGCGCACAGCGTGACGAGGCTGGTGCCCGTACTCACGGAACCGCTCCAGCGACAGACGCCGTACGGAGCAACGCTGTCATCCACCGTCGCCCGATCGTCATCAGACTCAACGCAACGACGACCAACCCCCAGCCGAGGTCTGTCGTTGCAAGCACCTTGATGGTGCCCGGCTCCACGATCGCACCGACGACGAGCCCGGCGACGGGCAGCCACCCGAGCAGGCGTGCCGAGGCACGCGGGCCCGCCATCGCGACTGCGACTGCAAGCCTCGCGCTCTCCCTCACCGCCTCCACTCTCGCGAGCGAGGAGACAAGATCCGCGAGGGGCACCCCGGACGCGTGCGCTAGGCGGGCCGCCGCGATGGCGTCCCGCGCAAGCCCGTCGTCGCGGCCAAGAATCGGCACGCCCTCGTCGGTGATCGACGTACCTCCGCCCCACTCAAACCACGATTCCGCAGCGGACGCTCCCGCCCGCGATGCCGCCGCAACGGCCGCGAGTCGTTCCGCGTCGGTCGCGGGCTCTGGTTCGCGCCCACCAGCAGAGGCGCCACGCCATCTCACGATGTCCCCCTCCCCACGCGCCACCTCGCAACCTCCCCCTCAAGGTGCGATCTCGTGACGCGCCGGCCCACGACACGCTTGCCCACCACACGCGTCCTCACGACACGGCCGCCAGGCGGTCGTCGGCAAGGAGCGCAAGCTGTCGCAGCTTTGCCCACGCGGCCCCGTGATGAAAGTTCCCCTCGGAGTCGACAATCGCGGCGGGAACCGCGGTCAGCTCTCCCGCTCTCGACTGCAAGAGCGCCACTTCGGCAACCCTGCGCCGCTGGGGATCCCTTTCCAGATGCACGATCGCGGTGAACGCGGCGCTCGCGTGCAGGGCCACCGCGCGCTCGCTGAGCTCGGCAAGCGCGCCGAGTGCAATCAGCCGTGCAGGCACATCCGCCGCGCAGTTCGCGTGCAAAGTGGTGAGGCTCCCCCGATGCCCGGTGTTGAGCGCAAGCAGGACCTCGCGAATCTCGGCACCGCGGCACTCGCCCAGCACGATGCGGTCGGGTCGCATGCGGAGCGCCTCGCGCACCAATCGCGACATACCCACGGCGCCCGCGCCGTCGACATTGGCGGGCCGCTCCACCAGCCGCACCACGTGCGGGTGAGTGGGACGAACCTCACCTGCCTCTTCGATGAGCACAATGCGCTCCCGCGGGTCGACGTCCGCAAGCAGTGTCGCCAACAATGTCGTCTTGCCCGAACCCGTGGCGCCGGACACGATGATTGACGACTTGGATCTCACGAGCCCGCGCAGCACCGGCTCGAGCACTGGGTGAACGGCCCCTTGAAAGATGAGGTCCTCCCACGTCATCGACGTCGACCTCACTCTCCGGAGCGACAAGAGCGCGCAACCGTCGGCGATGGGGGGCAACAGCGCGTGGAGCCGCGTGCCGTCTGGCAAGCGCGCGTCGACGGCGGGTGACGCGTCGTCAAGGCGCCGTCCCGCGAGAGACGCAAGCCGCACCGCTAGCGCCCTCACCTCGCCGACGGATTCGCCTCCCGATACTCCTGGCACCACCTCGATCGCCCTTTCCAGACCGAGCCCGCGATCGAGCCATACGTCACCAGGGCCGTTGATCAAGACGTCCGTGACTCCTGGAACCTCCCACAGAAGGCGAAGCCAGTCAGGGAGCCATGCGTGCGTTGTCATGGGTCCACGATGCGCGGGGGTGCGGCGCGGGCGGCAACGCTCGCCTCACGTTCTGGGAGGAAGCACGCGCCGGCGGGCTGGGCACGACTTGCCGCACCCGCACCCGCGCCCCCTCCGTGCGGAACGCGCTGGCCCCCTCCGCGCGACCGGCCCATTGCCTCATGTCAATACCTCCGGGAGGGTTGGTTCGTTGCCTCAACTGAGAATCTCCGCGGGGGTCACCCGTTCCAGGCGCGGTTCACGGGT
>JAYTGI010000290.1:0-4173 GCA_043733605.1 Demequina sp.
GGCTTGAACGTCTTGAGGTCCGATGGAAGCGTCGCGGGTGACGGCGCAAAGCCAATCGTCATTCCCGATGCGAGAGCCAGAATCTCGAGGTGGCGCGCGAGAACGTGGGCGAGCGGCAAGAACAGCAAGAGCCTATTGCCGGACTTGGTGACCTCGTGAAGATCTGGATAGGCCGCGTTGTTGAGCGCGTGCTCGACCAGATTGCGGTGAGTGAGTTCGACGCCCTTGGGATTGCCGGTTGTGCCCGAGGTGTACACCACGGATGCGATGTCGTCGAGGTGTGGGTGCGCAGTGCGATCGGCGAGTTCGGCATCGGACGTGGCCGTGCCCGCGGCCGCCAGGCTCTGGACCGCGCCGTCTTCGCCGTCAATCATGAGGATCCGCGGCACATGAGCGACGTTCTGGGCGACCGCCCGATTCTTGGACGTCTCAACAATCAGCAGCTTGAGCGCGGCGTCTGCGACGATCCACTCGAGTTGAAGCGCCGAAGACGAGGGGTAGATGGGCACAGTCATCGCACCTGCGGCCATGATGGCGAAATCGAACAGCGCCCACTCGTAGCGGGTCGACGCCTGCAGTCCGACGCAGTCACCCCGCTTCACGCCCGACGCGACGATTCCCTTTGCGACGGCGTTGACGTGATTGTGGAACTCGGCAAGAGTGACGGGAACCCATTCCCCGCTCTTGTTCTTGTGCTCGCAATAGGGCCGGTCGGGGTGCTCGGCCGCTCTGTCGCGCAACAGCGCGATCACCGTGTAGTCGTCAGCGATCGTGACGAGAGCGGGAAGTCCAAACTCAGTAGGGCCATCTTTGTCCACACTCAGAGTCTAGGGACGCCTCATGGAGTTTCTGGGTCAGGGGTCCCTGGTCTCAGGTCCCGGTCGCGACGCGGAGGTGTGGCGAGCGCGCGAGGCGAGGACTTCACGACCCCTTTCTTGAGCCCTTCGACGACTTCTTGGCAGCCTTCTTCTTGGCGGCATCGGCCCGCTCCTTGGCATGAGCCGCACCGGCGGCGGCGCCCACGATTCCGGCGCCATTGAGCAGTTCCGCGGGCACGATGGGCGTGCGCAGTGTGAGCTTGGGCAGGAACATCCCGTGCGCCTTCGAGACGCCGCCCCCGACGATGATGAGGTCGGGCCACAAGAGCCTTTCGATCTCAGAAAAGTACTTCTGAACGTGCTTGGCCCACTGATCCCAGCTGAGTCCGTGCCGTTCGCGAGCGGACTCGGCGGCGTATTCCTCCGCGTCAAGCCCATCGATGATGAGATGGCCCAGTTCGGTGTTTGGCATCACCTCGCCGTCGACGATGAGAGCCGTGCCGATGCCTGTGCCCAGAGTCGCGAGAAACACGACGCCGTCGCGGCCGTGCGCGGCGCCGTAAAGATATTCGCCAAAGCCGGCGGCGTCGCCGTCATTGATGGTGCGCACCTCGCGGCCGATGTAGTCCCGCATCACGTTGTCCACGTTGACGCCCACCCACGATTGGTCCATGTTGGGGGCGAAGCGGATCACCCCATGCTGGATCACACCGGGGAATGTGATGCCGATCGGGGTCGTTTTTGATGGCTCAAACTTGGCGACAACCTGGGCCACGGCCTTGCCGACAGCATCGGGCGTCGCGGGCTGGGGAGTCAGCACGCGGAATCGTTCGGCGGTGAACTCGCCCGTCCTCAGGTCGACGGGTGCCGCCTTGATTCCGGTGCCGCCGATGTCGACGCCCAGCGCAATGTGCTTGCTCATGGCGCCGTCAGGATCTCGTAGCCGTCTGCGGTGATGAGCACGGTGTTCTCAAATTGGGCCACCCACGATCCGTCGTCGGTGGCGACCGTCCAGTCGTCCGTCCACTCGTGATTGCTCTGCGATCCTGCCACAAGCATCGGCTCAACCGTGAAGACCATACCCACCTCGATGATGTCGGAGTGATAAGGGGCCGCATCGTAATGGGGGATCACGAGCCCTGTGTGGAAAGCCGGACCCACGCCGTGGCCGGTGTAGTCGCGCACCGACTCGAAGCCGTGGCGTGCCGCGTATTTCTCGATGACTCGGCCGATGACGTTGACTTCACGACCAGGGCGCGCGGCTTTGATCCCGCGCATCATGGCCTCTCGCGTCACCTCGACGAGCTGCTGCGCTTGGGTTGAACCCTCGCCTGCGATGAATGAACCGCAGTTATCCCCGTGCACGCCGTCCTTGAAAGCGGTGATGTCCACCTTCACGATGTCGCCCTCTTCGACAACGGTCGAATCGGGGATGCCGTGGCAAATGACCTCGTTGACCGAGGTGCACAGCGACTTGGGGTAGGGCCGCTTTCCCGCGGCCGACGGGTAGCCGAGAGTCGACGGGTACGCGCCATTGTCGACCATGAACTCGTGACCGATGCGGTCGAGCTCGTCCGTCGTGACTCCTGGTTGCACGTGGCGGCCCACCTCGGCAAGCGCCTGAGCAGCGATGCGACCACTCGCGCGGATGCGCTCAACAGTCTCCGCATCGGGAGCGTCGCCGCCCTTCCAGCGAGCAGCATTCTTCTTGCCGACGTACTCTGGCGCAGCGATGTGTTGAGGGACCTCCCGCTGGGGAGAGACGACACCCTTGGCGATACTCTCGCGAACCGATCCCATACTTGGCAGTCTAGACGGGGAGGTCAACGCACATGGAACCGCATGGCGACAAGATCGAGTACTTCTTCAATACCACCACGGGTATGGTCGAAGAGGGAAGACAAGGCTCATGGGAGCACTTGCTTGGGCCCTTCGCCACATTTGACGCCGCCTCGAACGCACTCGACATCGCGTCGGACAAGTCCGATGCCTGGGATGACCAAGACAAGGCGTGGCGCGGGGAAGAGTAGCGCGGGGAAGACGAG
Organism: Demequina sp.; assembly: GCA_043733605.1. Classification (GTDB taxonomy): domain Bacteria; phylum Actinomycetota; class Actinomycetes; order Actinomycetales; family Demequinaceae; genus Demequina. Next base: position 2,864 of record JAYTGI010000290.1, read on the forward strand.
AGCGCGTATGGCCAGAGCGGGCGTGACTAGCGCGGGCGTGACTGGCGCGGTAAGAGCGAGACTCCGTCGCGCCACGAGTGCTGTGGCTCGAAGCCGAGAATGCGTCGAGCCTTGTCGATTGAGAGCAAGGTCTCGTGCTCGCCGAGCACCTTTGTGACGCGCACACTCGGGAACTGCTCGGCCACGAGTTCCGCGCTTGAGCGTGACATCACGGTGTCCGCGTTCGCGATCACAAAGCGGTCAAAACCAGGGACGTCGTACTCGAGGGACCTGATGACCGCCTGGGCGCCGTCCCTCGCGTCGATATAGCCCCACATGTTCCAACGCCGCGCCATCGCGTCGGCGTCGAAGGCGGGGAAGCCCGCGTACTCCTCGGGGTACATGACGTTCGAGAAGCGCAGCGCGATGATGCTCAGCGTGGGGTCCCAGCGGCAAAACTCGGCCGCCATGGTCTCCTCAAGGTGCTTCACGAGCGAGTAGTTCGACTCGGGGCGGCTGACGTCCTCGTCGACGGGGATGTAGGGAGGGTCGATCGCGAAGGGAAGCCCGAGCACCGTCTCCGACGATGCGTAGACGACCTTCTTGATCCCCGCTCGCTTGGCGCCCTGGAACACGTTGAACGTGGCTGGCATGTTGTTGTGGAACGTCGCCACGTCGGTGACCTGGCCAGGCGCGGGGACGGCCGCGAGGTGCACCACCGCATCGACCGTTCCGTAGCGGTCCTGCACACCGAACATCGCGTCGACGGTCTGGCCGTAATCCGTGAGGTCGATGCGCGTGTAGTCGTGGCTCGCGGTGGCGGGCGCGGCGTCGAGCCCGTGCACGTCGTAGCCGGCGGCGGCGAGTTCCTCGACGACCACCCTGCCCAGCTTGCCCTTACTGCCGGTGACAATCACGGTGGTCATCTGGGGTGTCCTTTCGGGACTATTCATCGAACGTGTGGTTCGGGGCGGGGAACGTCACGCCCTTCACCTCGCCGACGTAGGCGGCGGCCGCGTCGCGCATTGCCTTGCCCACCTCGCCGAAGTGCTTGGAGAAGCTGGGGCTCCATTCGCCCATGCCCAGCGCATCGAGCCACACCAATACTTGTCCGTCGGTGTGGGGCCCGGCGCCGATGCCGATCGTGGGGACGTCGAGAACGGCAGTGAGCTTCTCGGCCACTGGGGAGATGACCATTTCGAGAACGATCATGCAGGCGCCCGCCTCCTGGAGCGCGAGAGCGTCGGCGAGGATCTCGTCATACGCCCCGTCTCCCCGCCCCTGAATGCGCCGCCCGCCGAGCATGTTCTCGCTTTGCGGGGTGAAGCCCA
>JAYTGI010000291.1:0-10991 GCA_043733605.1 Demequina sp.
GCGTGAGCGAGCGGTCGGAGAACGCCACTCGGGTGGCAGGCGCCGAGAACTCGACGCGCGCCGACTGGCCCGCCTTGAGGTAGATGCGCTGGAAACCAACGAGCTGGGCGACGGGCCTCGTGATCGAGGCGACCACGTCGTGCGCATACAGCTGGACGATGTGACCCCCCGCCCTGTCGCCCGTGTTGGTCACGGTCACGCCTGCCACAATTGCTGCATTCGTGGCGACCTCCGCGTCTGCGCCCACGTCCGAGTACGTGAACGTCGTGTACGACATGCCATGACCGAACACCGCCGCAGGTGCGGCGTCGAGGTTGGTCACGTCGCTACCGGCGCCCAGCTTGGGGTGCAAATACGTGTAGGGCATCGCCCCTGCCGACCGTGGCATCGTCACGGGGAGACGCCCCGACGGGTTGACCTCGCCGGTAAGTACCCCCGCGAGTGCGGCGGCGCCCTCCTCACCAGGGAAGAAGGACTGCACCACCGCGGCACACTTCTCGATCGCCCAAGCGACGGCGTACGGACGTCCCGTCATGAGCACCAGAACCACGGGCGTTCCCGTCTCGATGACGGCCTCGACCAAGGCGCGCTGCACCCCTGGCAGCTCAAGATCATCACGATCGCAGCCTTCGCCCACTGTGCCGCGCCCAAAGAGCCCAGCGCGGTCGCCCATGACCAAGATCGCCGTGTCGGCGGCCGATGCGGCGGCGACGGCCGCGTCAAAGCCGGACCTGTCGTCGTCGTCAATGGCACAGCCCTCGACCACGTCAATCGGGCCACCGAACGCGGAACGAAGCCCCTCGACAAAGGACGGCGCCTCGAAGCCAAGTTCCACTCCAGGTCGGAGCGCGAGCACGTGGTTGGCGAAGGAGTAACAACCGAAGAGCGCCTGGAACAGATCGCCGTTGGGGCCGATCACCGCGATCAGGCGTCCGTCATTTGCGATCGGAAGGGTGCCGTCATTCGAGACCAGCACAATCGACTCTTCCGCGAGCCTGCGGGCCACCGCCCGGTGCTCGGGACCGTCGAGAACGACGCCCGTGGGGGGGTCCGCCGCGAAGTCGGCGTCGAGCAAGCCCAGCTCCTCCTTCTGCATGAGCGCGCGCGTGACAGCCCTGTCCACGATGTTGACATTGACGGCGCCTGACTCGATGGCCGCCTTAAGCGGTGCCAGGTAGGCGTCACCGGTCGGCAATTCAATATCGACGCCTGCGGTGAGCGCCTGTTGCGCGGCATCGGCGTGATCCACGGCAACGCCATGGAGCAGACGCAAGAAGGCGACACCAAAGTAGTCGGCGACCACCGTGCCATCGAAGTCCCACTGATCGCGCAGTATCCCCGTGAGAATCGCGGGGTTTGCCGCCACGGGCAGGCCATCGATCTCCGCGTACGAATGCATCACGGAGCGCGCGTTGCCATCGAGGATTGCCATCTCGAAGGGGATGAGCAACTGGTCGGCGAGTTCGCGCGGCCCTGCTGACACGGGGCCGAAGTTGCGGCCCGCCTTCGAGGCCGAATAGCCAACGAAGTGCTTGAGGGTCGCATGAACGCCTGCGGACTGCACGCCCTTGACGTACGCGGTGCCGATGGCCCCCACCATGTAGGGATCTTCGGAGATGCACTCTTCGACGCGACCCCAGCGCATGTCCCTGATCACATCAAGAACGGGCGCGAGACCCTGGTGGATACCGAGGTCTCGCATCGTGGTCCCGATGAGTGAGCCCATCCGCTCCACGAGATCCGGATCGCCCGCGGCTCCCCACGCGAGAGGCGTGGGGAACGTGGCGCACTTCCACATGGACAATCCGGTGAGGATCTCCTCGTGCACAAGCGCGGGGATTCCCAGCCTGGTTTCGTTGACCAGTTGGCGCTGCCGACCCCAGAGATACGCGGCTCGCTCGTCGGCGTCGACAGGGTTGGTGCCGTAGACCCGCGTGAGGTGGCCGAGGCCATGAGCCATCGCCTCGTCGAGCTTGCCTGTCACGGACAACTCCCCCTGAAGGGGCGCGACGGAGTCGCCCTCTTCGCCCTCCCAGAAGCCAACAATCTGCGCAAGCTTCTCGTCGAGAGTCATTCCCTCGACAAGCTTGACAACCCGCTCGCTCGCTGCGACGGGAAGCTCGATCGACATGCTCTACCCCTTGACTGCGCCGGCAAGGCCGGACACAATTCGTCGCTGCATCATCGTGAAGAAGACGATCGCAGGCAACATGGCCAATGACAAGAACGCGAGAATCAGCGCCGTGTCTTGGGAGTGGTCGGATTGGAAGCGTGCGACACCAAGAGGCAGAGTGGTCCAATCGGAACCCTGGACAACAAGCAACGGCAGCAAGTACGCATTCCACGAACCCACGAAGGCCAGCACACCCACGGTCACGAGGGCAGGCATGGTAAGTCGCAACAGGATTCGGAAGAAAAACTGGACGCGTCCCGCGCCATCGATCGCCGCGGCCTCCTCAAGCTCACGAGGAATCGCCTTCACGAACGGCCTCAAGATGACGATTGTCACCGGCAATTGGAAGGCGATCTGCGGTAGCACCAGACCCCACGGAGTACCTGGCAGCTGGAGCTTGAGCAGAATCAGGTAGAGGGGCAACGCGGCCACAGTGATGGGGAAGAGCAGGCCTGCCGTGAAGAACGTGTACAGGCCCTCCTTACCGGGGAACTCATAGCGCGCAAGCGGGTATGCCGCCATGACGCCAAGCACCACCACGCCGATCGTGGTTGCCAAAGCAATCACCGTCGACGCAAAGAGCATCTTCCAGAAGTCGCCCGAGTTTAGGATGGTCTCGTAGTTCTTGAGGACCACAGGGTCCGGCAGGGCCAACGGCTTGGCAGCCAACTGACCGCTCGATCGGAACGCCGAGTAGATGACATAGAGGACGGGCACGATGGCGAACCCCGCGGCGAGGATCGCAACGAAGTACGCCGCGGCTCCCACGTCGCTGAGCTTCCTGCGTCGCTTGGCAGCAGCACGTGCCTGCTTGGCGTGCACGTTGTAGGTGGTCATACCGCGCTCCCCTCCGTCTCGTTGTCTCGTCGCATCACGAACCGCATAAACAGCAGCGCGGCGACCATGGAAATTGCGAACAGGATCACGGCCGCGGCCGTCCCATATCCGTATTGGCGGTTTCTGACTGCACGGTCGATCACGAACATCGCCATCGTGTAACTCGACTGGAAGGGCGCCCCGTTGTTTGTCAACAACTTCGCCATATCGAACAACTGAATGGCGCCGATGATCGACAAGAACATCCACACGCGAATGGTCGGCCCCAGAAGTGGGATCGTGATACGGCGTTGAACTTGCCACCACGAGGCGCCGTCAATCGACGCGGCCTCGAGCAGGTCTTCCGACACTCCCTGAAGGCCTGCCAGGAACAGGATGATCGCGAGACCCACATACTTCCAGGTCAACACAAAGAGCATCGTCCACATGACCAACTTGGACTCGGACAGCCACCCGATCGCGTCTCGCGGCGAGTCGAACACTCCCAGCTGGATGAGCACGGAGTTCAAGACGCCGCGTTGGTCAAGAATGAGTCGCCACATGGCGCCCGCGACAACCTCTGACAAGACGTACGGGACAAAGATCATGGTGCGCAACCCAGCACGGAACCGTAACTTGCGGTTCATCAGGAGGGCGATTCCGAGGGCGAGAGGGCCCTGAAGTATTAAGGAGAACACGACGACAAACGCGTTGTTGCGCATGGCGCCCATGAACACCGAGTCGTGAAGGACCTTGGTGTAATTGTCGAACCCGACAAACTTGCCCAGGTCACCGCCGCCATCCCAGTTGAAGAAGCTGACGTAGCAGGCGAGGATCACGGGCAAGATGACGAAGGTGAAGAAGATCACCAGCGCCGGGCCCACGAAGATGGCGATTTCGCCCCATCGTCCGGGCTTGCGCGATGCTTTGGTGAGCACTGCCTTGATGGGCCGTGTGCCGGCAGGCACTGGCCTCGTCGACGCCTGAGAGACGTCGACGAGACCAGTCTCCCCACCAGAGGCTTCCCGACTAACAGTCACGGGATTGCCTTCCTTTCGGAGTAGGTGGGAAGTGAATTACTGTGAGCCCGCAGCGGCGATCATTGCTGCTGGAATTTCCTCAGGAGAGCCCGCGCCACCGAACAGCTGGATGATGGCGTCGTTCATGGCTCCACCCACGGTGGGACCGTAGGAGGTGTCGAGCCAGAGCTGCATGTACTTGGACTTGGCCATGTAATCGGCCTGCACCTTGAGGTTCGCGTCGGTGATTCCTGACTGCGCTGCGGGCGCAGAGGGGATACCGCCGATTTCAGACGCGAAGCGCGTGAGCACCTCGTCGCTAGTGATGTACTTCAAGAGCTCAACGCAAGCGTCGGGAGCATCCTTGTAGCACGAGAATCCGTCTCCACCGCCGAGCATTGCCGTGGGCTCGCCCTTGGCGCCATCAATGGCAGGGAAGGGGAACCACGACAGGTCGGCAAGAAGAGCGTCAGGGTTATCGACCAGGCCGGTCATGACCGAGACGTCCCACTGACCCATGAGCTCCATGGCTGCGTTTCCGTTTGCAACGAGTCCGGCCGATGAGGTCGCACCCTCTTGAGCAGCGGTAGCCGCAAAGCCCGTGTTGAAGGGCTCGGTGGCGATGAAGGTCTCGAGGCTCTTGCCCGCGTCAACGAAGCAAGGGTCGGTAAAGTCGAGGCTCGAGTTCGCGGCCTGTAGGACATCGCTCGGGCAGCTCTGGAGAGCGAAGTTGTACCACCAGTGAGCGGCGGGCCATCCACTAGCGGCACCAACCGCGATGGGCTCGATGCCCGCGTCCTTGAGCTTCTTCACGTCTGCGTTGAGTTCGTCGAGCGTTGAAGGCGTGCCCTTGATACCCGCCTGCTCAAACAGCGAGGGACGGTACCAAATACCCTCGGGGCCGAACTGGTAAGGCAGGCCGTAGGTCTTGCCGTCAACCTGCCATGGCGAGGCCGAACCGCCCAAGCGGGCAACGTCATCGGCGACCATGGAGGTAATGTCCTTCAGGTAGCCATCCTTGACCTGAGCGACCATTTCGCCGCCGCCCCATTGCTGGAACAGGTCGGGAGCCTCACCTGACTGAAGAGCCACCGGAATGCGGGTGCGCTGCAGGTCCTCGTTCTGAATTGCCTCCACCTTGACGGTGACGTTGGGGTGCGCTGCCTCGAACTCTTTGGCAACCGTGGCCCAGAACGTGAGTGCGGGGTCCGCCGTGCCGTTGTGCCACCAGGTGATGGTGACGGGGGCGTCACCGTTCGCGGTGGCACCCGAGGTTGCGGAGTTATCTGTCTTGTCGCTAGAGCTGCAAGCCGCCAAGAGCAGTGCGGACGTGGCAGCCACAGCTGCGATGACGCCTGTGCGTCGCAAGTTCGCCATTCTCATTCCTTTCAGTCGTCATTGACCATGCCGAACGAGCCCACTCTCGCATTGAGTCATCACCCACGTCAAACGTTATCGATAACGTTTTCGCAACGAAGTCCGCAGGGGTGTAGCATTCCTGACATGGAACCGCAGGGGCGAGTCAAGCTCGCCGATGTCGCAGCGCGCGCGGGAGTCTCAGTAGCCACGGTTTCAAAGGTCGTGAACAGCCGCTACGGCGTCGCGAAGGAGACCATCTCGATGGTCGAGGGCATCATCGCCGAGTTGGGCTACGTGGGAAACCTCGGCGCATCGGGGCTTCGCAGCAAAAGCACCAACGTCATTGGAATCCTCGTCGCCGACTTTGAGCCGTACAGCGCGGAACTCATCAAGGGTGCCGCCAAGGCGACACGCAACACGAAGTACGACGTGCTGGCATACGCGGGGGGCGAGGCCCCCGCGTGGGAACGTCGCTCCCTCGCCCGGCTAGGGGGCACGCTCATCGACGCGGCAGTCGTGGTCACCCCCACCGCCCTCGCCACGTCGATCAGTGTGCCCGTTGTCGCCATTGACCCTCACTACGGCCCCAACTGGCTTCCCACAATCGATTGCGACAGCTTTGGAGGCGCGCGTTCCGCAACGCAGCACCTCATTGATCTGGGACACACCCGGATAGCGTTTCTAGGGGGTCGCAAGGAACTCGACTCGTCGCAATTGCGCGAGGCTGGATTCAGAGAGGCCATGCGCTCGGCCGGCATTGCCGTCGACGACGAGCTGGTCCGCGACTCCCGTTACGATCCCGACGTCGCATACGCTGTCTGCGACCACCTCTTAGCCCTTCCCGAGCCACCGACCGCGATCTTTGCCGCGAACGACGTGACCGCAATGCGCGCGATCGCCGCGGCTCAAGCGCGGGGCCTCGCGGTCCCGGCCGACCTATCCGTAGTCGGGTTCGACGACATCCCCGACGCCACACTCAGTAGCCCCCCTCTCACCACGGTGCGGCAACCACTCCAAGACATGGGCGAGGCGGCGATGCGCATGCTGCTCGACATCCTCCACGGCAAGGAACACGTGCAGCACGTGCGGATGGACACGGAATTCGTCGTGAGGGCGAGCACCGCTCCCCCCGCGGCGCCAACGAACTAGGCCCGCTCCCCCACGCCCGTAACCCGGGCCCCCGGAACGACTGCCAGGTCTCATCGACTGCCTCATCCGCACAACCGGACGCAGCAAGGGCGGCCGCCCCGGCAAGCGAATGACCGCCCAAGCGACTCATTTACGAGTACAGCTGCTCCGTCGCGGCGCGATACTGCTCCCGCACCACGGGCTTCGAGTCGGGCTCCAAGTGGGTGTCCATGTCGACGGCCCAGCGTGGCTTTTCGCCCACAAGGGACCATGCGGCCTGAACGGTCGCGCCCATCGCCACGTACTCGCCAGGCTTGGGGATGTCGATGGGCAGGCCAAAGACCTGAGCCGCCGAGTGACCCACCGCGGGGTTGAACGCGGCGCCACCTACGAGCATCACACGCTTGGCATCCAGACCGTGAGAACGCACGGCATCCACGCCGTCCGCGAGGCCGCACAACATGCCCTCCACGTGAGCGCGGGCAATGTTCTCCCTGGTAGATGATGCCAAGGTGAGACCTAATAGCGAGGCCGTTGCGTCCGGCCTATTGGGGGTGCGTTCGCCCTCGAAGTACGGAACGAGCACCACGCCACCAGCGCCAGGTTCGGCGGCGAGCGCGAGTCGCGCAAGACCGTCGAAGTCCACCTGCAGAAGCCTCGTCGCGGAGTCGAGCACCCTCGCGGCATTGAGCGTGGCGACCAGGGGCAGGTACTGCCCCGCCGCGTCGGCAAAGCCCGCGATGGTTCCTGACGAGTCACTGACCGGCTCGGCAGTCACGGCAAACACTGTTCCCGATGTACCAAGCGAGACGACAACGTCTCCCTCCGAGGCCCCCAATCCGAGTGCGGCGCCTGCGTTGTCGCCCGCACCTGGCCCGACCACGATGTCCGTGGGCCCCTCGAGGTGGACGGTGCCTGCCGATGCAGAAGGGGCCACCACGGTAGGCAGTATGGCGTCGTGACCGAGCGCGGCAACGAGCAAGTCCCTGTCGTATTGTCCGGAAGCTGGGCTCCAATAGCCGGTTCCCGACGCATCGGAACGATCCGTCGTGAGCGCGTGCAGGTCGGGGCCAAGAGGCGACTCGCGCGTCGGGCCGTATCCGCGCAAGCGCCAGGTGAGCCAGTCGTGAGGGAGCGCAACGGCGGCCACCTTGGCGGCGTTCTCGGGCTCCGCGACGCGGAGCCAACGCAGCTTGGTGGACGTGAATGATGCGACGGGGACCAGCCCGGTCCGGCGTACCAGCTCGTCGGCGCCAAACTCGGCGATCAGGTCGCGGGCCGCCTGTGCCGAACGGGTGTCATTCCACAGAAGCGCCTCGCGGACCACGGTGCCATCGGCTGCGAGCGCCACCATGCCGTGCTGCTGTCCGCCCACGCTGATCGCGGCCACATCGGCCAGCCCTCCCGCGTCGTTGATCGCGTCCAGCAAGGCGGTCCACCAGTGGTCGGGATGAACGGACGTGCCGTCCGGGTGTGAGGCGCGGCCCAACCGGACCACATCGCCCGTGACGAGGTCGCGCACGACGACCTTGCAGCTCTGCGTGGAGGAGTCGACTCCTGCGACGAGCGTCATTGCTGTCTCCCTGAGTGTCAGATAAGTGGTGACGTGAAGCCGGCCCACCGCCAGTGGTCAATCCACGGGCGGCGGGCCGGAGGTTCGCTTTGCTAGCCGCGCGCACCCATGAGGTGTTCGGCAGCGAGCTGCTGCAGGCGAACGAAGCCGTAGCCCTTAGCGTCATAGTACGAATCGGCGTCGAAGGTCTCGTAGACGCTCTTGTTGGCCATGAGGTCGGCGACGGTCTCGTCGGCTCCCATCGTGGTCTGAGCGAGCTGGTCCTGCTTGCTGGCCAAAATGGCCTCCTGGACTTCGGGGTCCGCGCGGAAGGCCTTGGCGCGTTCCTTGAGAAGCAAGTACATTCGCATGTTGGCCTTGGCAGACTCCCACACGCCCGTGATGTCCTCGGTGCGCGACGGCTTGTAGTCGAAGTGACGAGGGCCCGTGTAGGCGGGCTTGCCGTCGGGGCCGTTGCTCTCAAGCAGGTCGACCAGCGAGAACGCGTTGTAGAGGTCGCCGTGACCAAAGACCATGTCCTGGTCGTACTTGATTCCGCGTTGGCCGTTGAGGTCAATGTGGAAGAGCTTGCCGTGGTCCAGCGCCTGAGCGATGCCCGCGGTGAAGTTGAGCCCCGCCATCTGCTCGTGGCCAACCTCTGGGTTGAGGCCAACCATCTCGGGGTGGTCGAGAGTGTTGATGAACGCCATCGCGTGTCCTACGGTCGGCAGCAGAATGTCGCCGCGTGGCTCGTTCGGCTTGGGCTCGATCGCGAACTTGATGTCGTAGCCCTTCTCGATGACGTACTCGGCGAGCAGGTTGGCGGCCTCACGGTAGCGCTGAAGCGCCACGCGAATGTCCTTAGAGAAGTCATATTCGGCGCCCTCGCGGCCGCCCCACATGACGAACGTCTTGGCGCCAAGCTCGGCGGCCAGGTCGAGGTTGCGCAAAACCTTACGCAGCGTGAAGCGACGCACATCGCGGTCGTTCGAGGTGACACCGCCGTCCTTGAACACGGGGTGCGAGAACGTGTTGGTGGTGATCATGGGGATCACCATGCCGGTCTCATCGCACGCCTTCTTGAGCGCGTCGATCGCGGCACGACGGTCTGCGTCAGAGCAGCCGAAGGGGAACAGGTCGTCGTCGTGGAAGGTCATTCCATAGGCGCCGAACTCGGCCAACTTGTGAATTGCCGTGACGGCATTCACCGGGCCGCGGGTGGCGGAACCGAAGGGATCCTGCGCGTTCCAGCCGATTGTCCAAAGTCCAAAAGTGAACCGGTCTTCGGGGGTGGGCGTAAGGGTGGGGGCCATGATGATGACTCCGATCATCGTCGATCAATAGTTGCCATTGCAAACATAATAGCCCGATGGCGCATTGTCAAGACCTAGGGGGCATGCCAGCGTGAACCGGGTCACATCGATAACGTTCTCCATAGACGGGGATAGTCACGATCGTGTAACACCTATGCGTGAGAGGTTTGCACTGACTATCGAACCGGTTATATGTTTGCGGGGTCAACTTAGTGTGACACCCAGCGATGGAGAGCCTGACAAAGGAGTGAGGCATGGAACACGTCAAGGCGCTAGCGGACTTCGGTCCGCTTGCGACGGTCGACGTGCCTGCGGAACTCCCCACGAGCACGCGAGCATCGCTGTCACGTCCCGGTATTCGCCCGGCGTAATCGCCGTGCAATCCCGGTTCGCGCAACCGCACAGTGCCTCAAGGCACGCAAGGAAGGGAATTCTGCGCATGAAGAGAAGGAACAAGCTCGCGCTTGTCGCAGGCATCGGCGCCATGGCGCTGTCACTGGCTGCATGTTCGTCCGGCGACACCACGACTACCACAAGCGCCGCACCCAGCACGTCGGCGGACCCCGCTGCTGCCGCCTGCAGCGTCGGTATCGCAATGCCCACGCGTTCGCTCGAGCGCTGGATCAACGATGGTGAGGGCTTGCAGAAGCTGCTCGAAGCCGACGGCTGCACCGTTGACCTCCAGTACGCAGACAACAAGACCGACCAGCAGATCTCGCAGCTCCAGAACATGATCGCCAACGGCGCGAACATCCTGGTGATTGCCGCGATCGACGGCACCACGCTCGGCCCGGTTCTCGCTGATGCAGGCACCGCAGGTGCCAAGGTCATCGCGTATGACCGCCTGATCCTCGACTCGCCGAACGTGGACTACTACGCCACGTTCGACAACTACTCGGTGGGCACGCTCCAGGGCAAGTACATCGAAGAGACCCTTGGCCTCAAGGATGGCAAGGGCCCGTTCAACCTCGAGGCCTTCGCCGGTAGCCCCGACGACAACAACGCCGGATACTTCTTCGCCGGTGCATGGGACGTTATTAGCCCGTACGTTGACAACGGCCAGCTGGTCAGCCCCTCCGGAACCGCGCCCAAGACGGACGCTGACTGGAAGGCCATTGGCATCCTGGGCTGGGGCTCCGACGACGCCCAGGCCGAGATGGACAACCGTCTCAGCTCCTTCTACGCGGGTGGAGCAAAGGTCGACGTAGTTCTGTCGCCCAACGACTCGCTTGCACAGGGCATCTCGCAGTCGCTGCAGCTCGCTGGCTACACCGCCGCCGACTTCCCGGTCCTCACGGGCCAGGATGGCGACAAGGCGTCCGTGGCGAACATCCTCAACGGTGTGCAGTCGATGACCGTCTGGAAGGACACCCGTCTGCTCGGCGAGCGCGTCGACATGATGGTCAAGTCCATCCTTGCTGGCACCGACGTCGAAGTGAACGACACCAAGACGTACGACAACGGCGACCACGTCGTCCCGTCGTACCTCATCACGCCCGAGGTTGTCACCAAGGACACCGTTCAGTCCAAGCTGATCGAATCCGGATTCCTCAAGGCTTCTGACGTAGGCCTGTAGTTCTCAGGCTTAGGCCTGATACTTATTCAAGATGCAGTGGTGGCCGCCGGCAACG
>JAYTGI010000292.1:0-4161 GCA_043733605.1 Demequina sp.
CAGGCGATCTTCCCGCGCCAACGAGCCTGGACGACCTCCTGAAGCCCGCCTACGCGGGTATGGTCTCGGTCAGCAATCCCGCAACGTCGTCTCCAGGACTTGCGTTTCTTCTGGCAACGATTGCCGCAAAGGGCGATGCGTGGCCGGATTACTGGGCCGCGCTGAGGGACAACGGCCTGCGCGTCACGGCGTCATGGTCCGACACGTATTACACGGACTTCTCGGCCCCCCAGTACGGGGGCGGCTACCCCATCGTGCTGAGCTACGCATCGTCGCCCCCATTCGAGGTCATCGACGGGAAGCCCACCACCGCGGCGCTGCTTGACACATGCTTCCGGCAGGTCGAGTACGTGGGAGTGCTCAAGGGCGCTCGAAATCCCCAGGCCGCGCAGATGGTGGTCGACTGGATGCTGTCCGACGAATTCCAGGCCGCGCTGCCAGAGAACATGTACGTCTATCCAGTGTCACATTCGGTGGAGGTACCGGCGACGTGGGCGCAATACGCTCCGTTAGCCCCGCGGCCGTGGAAGATCGATCCGACCACCATCGCGGCCAACCGCGACGCGTGGATCGCCACCTGGACGCACACCGTGCTGGATTAGCAACCCCACGCGGCCATGACAACGCCCCGTGCACGCCGCATCGGCCCCTATCTCACGTGGTGGGGGCTTGCGGCGTTGCCACTGGGGTATCTGGCGTTGTTCTTCGCGTGGCCACTAGCAAACGTGCTCTTGCGGGGGCTCACGGAAGACGGCGGGCTGCGGCTCGACCTCGCGGCGAGCACCTTGACAGACGGTCACGTGGTCAAGGCCGTCGCGACGACGCTGTGGCTAGCCTGCGCCGGCACGCTTGGCTCTGTCGCGGTGGGATTCCCTGCCGCATATGCCCTGTTCAGGCTCAGGTGGCCGGGGGTCTCCTCGGTGCGAGCCGCCGCGAGCGTCCCGTTCGTGCTTCCCACCGTCGTGGTGGCTGCCGCGTTTTCGGCACTCGTGCGCCGAGGCGGGCCGCTCGCCTGGACTGGCCTCGACCAATCTCAATGGACCATTGTTGCGGCGCTCGTATTCTTCAACGTCTCGGTCGTCATGCGCGTGGTCGGAGCGTCCTGGGCCGGCCTTGACCCTGCCCGTGTCGCGGCGGCGCGCACTCTCGGTGCAAGTCGCTTCGAGGCCTTTCGCCACGTCACCTTGCCCGCGCTGGGGCCATCCTTGGCATCGGCCGCATCGCTCGCCTTTCTCTTTTGCGCATCGTCCTTCGGGATCGTCCTCATCCTCGGGGGAAGCAGGGTGTCGACAATCGAGACTGAGATCTATATGCAGGTGAATCAGTTTCTCGATCTGAGGACGGCCGCGCTCCTGTCCCTGGTGCAGTTCGCGATTGTCGCGGTCACCCTGTGGATCTCGGATCGCGCCCGCCGCGCACGCGAGCGCCCCTCCTCTGCGGGGCGGCTCGACGGCACACGACGCGCCAGGCGTGGCGATGCGCCGATGATCGCGTCGGTGGTAGGCGCCTTGCTGGTGGTGAATGGCGTTCCCCTTCTGGCCCTCATCGAGAGGTCGCTGCGCACGCCTTCTGGACACTCGTTCAGGCACTACGTCGCGCTCTTTCGCACTCCGCCGCGCGGGGTGCTTCCTGAGCCCGTCATCGCAGCCGCGGGGCACTCGCTCGTGGTGGCCGCCGTCGCGACCGCGATCTCGAGCGCGCTCGGCCTTCTCGTCGCGTTCCTTGTGACCCGACGCAGTAGGCGCGCGACTGCGCTCGACGCGGCCATGACGTTCCCGGTTGGCGTGAGCGCGGTGATGATCGGGCTTGGTCTGCTGCTGACCCTCAATCGGCAGGTGGTGGGCGTGGATCTGAGAGCGTCTTGGTGGCTCGTGCCCATCGGCCAGTCGATCGTGGCGCTCCCCTTCGTGACCCGCACGCTTGTTCCCGCCGCACGCGCGATCGACACCCGCCTCCGGTCCGCCGCGGCCACCTTGGGCGCCAACCCCTCGCGCGTCTGGCTGTTGATCGACTGGCCGCTGCTAGCACGACCGTTTGGAGTAGCGGTTGGCTTTGCCGCCGCCATTTCCTTGGGCGAGTTTGGCGCTACCGCCTTTCTCGCAAGGCCGGATGCGCCCACTCTGCCTACGGCGATCGTGCGACTGCTCGGTCGCCCAGGGGCCGACAATATCGGCATGGCCTTTGCCTCAGCCGTGTTACTCGCCACCGTGACGGGATTGATCATGTTTATTGCTGAGCGGTCTCGACGGGTGGGAGAGGCGGAGCTATGAGCGCACCACGCCGCGCGGGCGACAGCGGGCTTACCGTCACGCACCTCGCCGTCACCTACCCAGGGGCCGCCTCGCCCGCGGTACGTGACGCGAGTCTTCACGTCCCTGTGGGTGGGACCGTGGCGTTGGTGGGGCCGTCAGGATGTGGCAAGTCGACGCTGCTTGCCGCGATCGTCGGCATCGTCGCTCCCACGGCAGGGAGCATCCTCTTTGACGGAATCGACATTGACGCCGTGCCCATCCATCGGCGCGGGTTCGGGTTGGTGTTCCAGGATGGACAACTGTTTCCTCACCGCACGGTTGAGGGCAACGTCGGCTTTGGACTGGAGATGGCGCGCATGCCTAGCAGGCAGCGAGCCGTGAGGATCGCCCAGCTGTTGGACACCGTGGGGCTCGCCGGGTTTGGGCCAAGGCCCGTTTCCGAGCTGTCCGGAGGCGAGCGTCAACGAGTCGCGCTCGCGCGCTCCCTTGCCCCAGGGCCACGACTCTTGCTGCTCGATGAGCCCCTCTCGTCTCTTGATGCGGATCTGCGCCTGCGGTTGGGCAGTGAGGTAAGGGACATCCTCAAGGCGACGGGCACCACAGCGGTTCTGGTGACGCACGATGCCGAAGAGGCGCACAGGATGTGTGACACGACGGTGTACATGGCCGATGGCCTGGTGCCCGCTCTCGCTCCCGTGCCCGCTCTCCGGGCAGCAGACTAGGCGTCGAGAAGGTCCCAGACGGCAGCGGCCGAGCGCGCCCAACTGAAGTCACGCGCGCGCGCGAGGCCCGCCTCCGAGAGCCGTGTGACGGTCGCGGGTTCGCGGATCAGCGTGGCTATCGCATCCCCTAGGGCGCGCCCGAAGCCGGCGCCATCACTGCGCTCGACCACCACACCCGCCCCGCCCGCGACCTCCACGAGCGCAGGCGCGTCGGAATGCACCACGGGTGTGCCAAGCGACATCGCCTCCAATACGGGAAGTCCGAAGCCCTCTGCCGCACTCGGGTAGACCAACGCAAACGCTCGCGACAAGGCCACCGCGACATCGGAGTCGGAGACTCTGCCCAGTACCGTCACACGTCCTTGGTCCAGACCTTGCGCCGCGACCACCGACTCGACGTCAACGCTTCCCCATCCGCGGGGTCCAACGACGACAAGGTTCATGTCGGGAACCGCGTGGAGCGCCTCGACCACATGGTGGAGGCCCTTGCGCGGCTCCAAGGTACCCACGGCGACGATGTAGTGGTCAGGGAGCCCCAGCCGGCGTGCCGCCGCCTCCGGGTCCGCAGGCAACCTCAACCCGCTGCTCACCGCGCCTGGGATGACTCGCACCCTGTCGGTCGGTCCAAAAATCTGGGCGCACTCGTCGGCGACGGCGCTGGTGGGCACCGCGATCGCGTCCGCGAAGCGCCACGCCCGCTCCGCCATCGTGCGGTGCCAAGCGGCACCGTGCGGGGTCAGCAGCTCGGGATGAGTCCAGGGCACGGTGTCATGAAGTGTCACGACCGTGCGCGCGTGCGCAACCGTCCTGCTTCGGCTCATGGGTGCGAGCAGGCTTGGGGCATATACCGCTCCGCGCGGTACTCCCACCATGACGCCCGCGGCCCACGCCCTGGAAAGGATGGGGCGCGGCAAGAGGGTGGACTTCACGCCCGCCAGGCCGGTCACTCGCTGGGCGACGTCGCGACGCTGAGAGGCAGACGCGCGCGCCACCAATCCCGTCACCTCGAGGCCGTGACGAGGATCCGCGCACATCGCGCTCACGATCTCCGTCGCGTAGCGACCCACTCCTCCTGGCACGGGCGCGAGGAGTTGGTCAAGAACCGCGGTCACATGTGTCACCGCGGTGGCCTCACGCGTCGTTCTCGCTCTTTCGCCCTAGCGGACCCTCCAGCGGGTCGTTGACGA
>JAYTGI010000293.1:0-4110 GCA_043733605.1 Demequina sp.
AGGTTTTTGTACCTCAATGCCTGGATAGTGCGGCCTGATGGCAGGGTCACCTTGACTTTCGTGGGCGTCAGCTTGTTGTTGTTCCGTGTCATGAATAGCTCTTTCCGATTTGGTCGTGCTCTGTGCGGTCTCGCCGCTTCCGATGTATCCATGCGCGGCACCTCGGGAAACGTGGTGACCGTCCATGTGTTACTACGTGTACGGCTGGCTCAGCGAAGGTGATTCGCCTGAGCGGCTCAGCGCTCGCCTGAGCATTCATCACGCTTCAGTGAACGAGCGCCGGCCGCCACTCTGGGACGCCCGGAGCGCCCATCCTCACGCCAGCCGTGGCGGAATGCGGACCCCCTGCCGCGCATGTACCTCCAGGTAGAAGCAGCCCGTTCGCAACCGAGGAGCATCCCATGGACATCACCACCGCCGCGACACTCGCCGAGTCCCTCATAGCCCAGCATGGTCGGACCGCCACCGGCTGGACGTTCAAGATGGACCGGGCGACCGCCCGGCTGGGACTGCGTCAGTACGGTGCGAAAATTATTTCGCTGGGGGCTGTGTACGTTGAGACGGCTGACGAGGCTGCGGTCCGCGACACCATTCTCCACGAGGTCGCTCACGCGCTCGTCGGGGCGTTCGCTCTCAAGCCGAACGGCGCGGTCGTCCGCGACCGGCTGCGTCGCGCTGTCACGACCGGCCACGGCTGGCAGTGGAAGGTGAAAGCGCGGGAAATCGGCTGCTCCGGTCAGCGCAGCGGCCACAACCCAGCCGTGGCCGCCGAGCAGGAAGCGGCCGTGGGCGGCCCGCGGGCGCGCGGCGTCCACGTCGCCCACATCACCAGCGGCCCGTTGCAGGTCGGTGAGCTTGTCCAAACAGCCGGCGTTGGCTACCGGGGCATTCTGACGAGCGTCGCCCGGGTCAACGGCACCATCCTGAACGAGCGGGATGGGAAACCGTGGAAGGTCCCGCTCACATACCTGCACCGTGTCGGCGGCGAGGCACGCTAGCGCCAGCTCGTGACAGGCGTCGACCGGGACGATGACCGGGGCGTTGAGCTTGCCGGGACGGTAGTCGACGGATCGACGGTCGGTGCTTGGCGGACCTCTCAAGCCTTGGTGGCCGTTTACAGGCCGGATACGGCTGGAATTGGCCAGAAACAACGGGAACTCGCTCCCCAAAAATCGCCGGAATTGCCGGAAAAGCACCGGATCTACGGGGAATTTGGGCTCTCAAAAGAATTTGAGCCCTCAACAATAGGTCGGGGGTTCAAATCCCTCCGGGCGCACCACATAGAACAGGTCTGACCAGCAGTTCTTCGTGAAGTGTGGTCAGGCCTGCTTTTTCCTTTGCCCACATTCTGCCCACACTTCAAAAGGATTCTGCTCGATTCTGGGCCGAAATGCAGCCTTTGCGGCTCCTCGCGGCCCAGTGTTTTCCTAGGTTCTGACGCTATCGGCGACGTTGACCTATTGATCTCTAATCACTTGCCCACTTCCACCTTCGCGGCGTTGGGAATGCCTCCGGATGCCAGAACTGTTAACTCTCATATGCAAATAAAACCAGGAACACTTCCTCCTCGTTTGTCCCTTCCCCTGACGAGTGGTGGGTCAACCGATGACCTCTACCTCGGCACCGGCGAGGGTGGGCGATTCACGGTAGTGGTGTTCTATCGCGGTCTGCACTGCCCCGTGTGCCGCCGGCAACTGAGCGAGCTGGACAAGCGGCTGGATGAGCTTCGGGATGTCGGCGTAGGTCGAGTTGTCGCAGTCAGCATGGAATCGGCCGAACGCAGTACCGAAGTCGTGAAGCGGTGGCAGCTTACAAACCTGCCAGTGGCTTACGAGCTCACTGAGGACGATGCGCGCGAATGGGGGCTGTTCATCTCGACGGCCATCAAAGAGGGTGAGCCTGGGCGATTCAGCGAGCCCGGGATCTTCATTCTCGACTCCGACGGCACTGTTTACTGGAGCAGTGTCGCGAGCATGCCGTTCGGTCGCCCTCCCTTGGACGAGATCATTGCCGGCATCGTCTACGCCAATGAGCACAACTACCCCGCTCGAGGAGCTGCCTGAGCATGAACCGCGAGCCGGCCGCCCCGCACCACCTCAGCGTGGGAGACCGGTTTCCCCGGCTGGAACTTGCGGGCGCCATCGGCGGTGTCGTCGCGATTCCGCCTGCACATGGGTATGTCCACCTGCAGTTGCGGCGGTTCGCGGGCTGCATGGTGTGCAACGTGCACCTGCGACAGGTCGTGCAGCGGCTGCCCGAGATTCAGGCCGCAGGCGTGACAGAGGTCATCGTGTTTCACTCAACCCGGCAGGAAGTGCTCCGGCACGAGGGCGAGCTTCCTCTGGTGGTAGTTGCCGACCCCCAAAGGGACCTTTACCGCAGGTTCGGGGTCGAGCGGTCGACCATGGCGCTGTTACGCGCGTGGCGCACACTGCCTAGAGCCGTGGCCGGGGCTGCAGTGACAGCAGTGCGCACTCGGCAGCTACCCCCGCTATCGCCGACCGGCGGTGAGCTCGGTCGACCAGCGGACATCCTCATCGCCACCACCGGCAGAGTGGTAGCGGTCAAATACGGGACCCACGCGGCGGATCAGTGGTCAGTCGATGAACTCTTGCGGATCGTCGCCTCGGACTCCAACCCATTCTGAGGGTTCTGGTGGGCGCTGACCGGCATGAATGCGACGATCACTCCGAGAGCCATGCCGATGGCGATCGCGCCGAGTAGTTCTTCCAGCGCCGTCAAACTTGAGGTGAAGGTTGGGCCGTGCGCCCACCCCGCAGCAGCAATTACCGCCGCGGCGATGGCTGCGAGGGCGACACCGATGGCGACCGTGATGGCCGCCATCGGGAAGGGTAGCCGCGCTGAGTTCGCCATGCGCGCGACTGCCGGCGCGGCCAGGACAGCGACCAGCGGCGACAGATGGTAGTTGGTCGTCGGGTTCAGAGCCGCGAGCCCGGTCCACAGCACGGCCACCGCGACGGAGCTCAGCGCTCCAACAAGCAGAGCTCGGTGTGGGGACTTAGGCATCAGACTGCCCCGCTGAAATCCGAGTCAAGACACTCACGTTGGCGTGCAGCGTTCGGTGGACAGGGCACTTGTCGGCAATCGCGAGCAGCGACTCACGCTGCTCGTCTGACAGCTCACCGAACACCACAATGGTGCGATCGATCTGCTCCATCACGGCCGGCACCGTGTCGCAGGTGGCGCAGTCGTCGGCGTGCACGCGGCTGTGCTTGAGAGTGACTTCAACCTTGTCCAGCGGCCATTTCTTGCGTTGCGCGTACATTCGCAGTGTCATCGAGGTACAGGCGCCCAGGCCTGCGAGTAGGAGGTCGTAGGGCGACATCCCTGTGCCAGCGCCGATTGGTTGCGGTTCGTCGGCCAAGATCGTGTGCTCGCCAGTGGTGATCGTCTGTCCGTAGGGGCCGGTGCCATTCTCGGTGACGCGCACCGTCCCCGGTTCCAGCACGGGCGAACCCGTTTCGGTAGCAATCCCCGTGCGCAGAGTTGGCACGTAGCGTGTGACCCATGCGCTGATGATGTCCGCGGCGAACTTCGCATTCACAGCGTTCGTCAGTAGATGGTCGGCGCCGTCCAGGGCGACGAATGATTTGGGATGGTGCGCGGCGTCGAATATCTCACGGGCGTTGTCGATCGACACAATCTGGTCGGTAGGCGAGTGCAACACCAACAGGGCAGCCGAAAGGTGCGCAATCCGCTCGTGTTGGCTGTGGGAATCGAGGTCATCCAGGAACTGTCGACCGACCTTGAACGGTCGCCCACCGAGACTGATTTCCACGCTTTCGGAATTGTTCAGTCCCGCAAGTTGGTCGCCAATGAGGGCCAGGATGTGTCGAGGATCGGCGGGGGCACCGATCGTGACAACCGCGCGGACCTCGGGGATCCCGGCGGCCGCGGCGAGCACAGCGGCTCCGCCGAGAGAGTGTCCGATGAGGATGCTCGGAGCCTGGCGAGTGGCACCCAGAAATGAGGCGGCCCGAACCAGGTCCTCCACGTTGGACGTGAAGTTGGAGTTCGCAAAGTCTCCTCCTGACTGACCGAGTCCCGTGAAATCGAAACGGAGGACCGCGATGCCAGCCGAGGTCAGCG
>JAYTGI010000294.1:0-4105 GCA_043733605.1 Demequina sp.
GCACCACGGTCAATGCCGATTCCGGCACCACCCATTCCGGCACCACTCAGTGCGGCACCACTCAATGCGGTAGCACCGTCCTCACCCGAGGCGGGCGCGCTTGGCGCAACCGCGATAGGCATTGCGCCCGCCGTCGCCCTCGCCACTCGCGAAATGACGGCCCGCGTCGCCTACGACGCACCATCCAAGCCGAACGGGCGGCGTCTGCGCTGGTTGTGGTGGACAACGGGATCGCTGCTCGCCGCGTCCCTCGCCGGCTTGTGCGCGTATTTGGCGGTAGTGGCGAATCAGTGGAGCGACCGCGTTGATGACCTCACGTCCATCTCCCAGGACCTCGGCACCCAGGTCTCGGAACAGACAGTTGCCCGGAAAGCCGCCGAGGCGAACGCGGCCGTGTTGAAGTCTCAGCTCGACACCGCAACCACGCGGATCACAACCCTCGCGAACGAGGAGGCGAATGCCACCGACCACGAGTCGGTGTGGATCAACCTGGTCGATTCATTTAGCGACTGCGCAAGTGGGCGCCAAGAACTGATTGACGTTCTCACAAATCCGAACCTCCAGTTCGATGGCAAATCCAAAGCTCAGGTCGAAAACGAACTCACGACCTATTGCGACGGCCTCACGACCGAGTACACCGACTTCAAGGCGGAGATCGGCAAATGAGGGTCGCCCTCGGCGTGTGCTCGGTCCTCGCGTCGGGCGCCGTGGCCGCTTGCGGTGTCCTCCCGGCGCCTCCTGGCCCGCTCGAGACCACTTTCGTTCCGCAGGTCACCGCCGCCGCCCCCACGGCGGGGGCCACATCGGACGGATTCTCTACCGAGCAGCACCTAGCCGTGCGAATCCGCGTCGAGACGTGTGACGGCTGGGCCACCGGTTCGGGCTGGATCCTCAGTTCGCACGAGGTGATCACGAATAGGCACGTCGTTGAGGGTGCCACCCACATCGAGGTCACGACGTACGACGGACGTGACTACGTGGTCAATTCCTCGCTCATCGCCAAGACCCCCGATTTGGCGCTACTCACCCTCGACGAGGTCTTTGCCGAGTCGGCGACGATGGTCCAGATTGACCCCGCCGATGGCGCTCCGCTGACGATTGTTGGATACCCCTTGGGCGAGGCGCTCACCGTCACAGATGGTCACTTCGTCAAGACGGAGGTCGACGCACTGAGCGAGTCCGGTCAAGACGTGTGGCTCATCGACGCACACATCGACCACGGAAGCTCCGGTTCGCCTGTTTACGACGTGGACGGGAACGTTGTGGCGATCGTCTACGCGGGCGATTCCGAGTGGGACGCGCTCGCGTGGCCGTCTTCGTGGCTACAGCGGCTCGTGGATGACCCTGCGGGCTGGACCGACAACACCACCACGTGTTAGCCCGCCGCCGATTCACTCAGCGCCTGTCAACTCAACGCTAGGCCGTTGCGAGCCTCAATTCGAGGCTGTCGACACGCTCGGCGATGACGGCCGATGCCGCAAGGGCCTCATGGACGTCGCGCACCACATCGTCGAGAGCCGCGCGGTCGAGCCCTGGCTCGAGAGAAAGAACCACGGCCACCTCGGCGCCTCGCCCCGGCACGGCATCCACAGCGCGCACGTTGCCCGCCAGGGGTATCGCGTCGGCGATCGCGTCCCTGACATCGTCCACCACGGCGCCGTCGACTACGGCGGGCCTCCACGGCTCGCCCTTGCCGAGCGCCCACACCGCGGGACGCGGAATCAGGACGGTCTCCATCCCTGGGTTGAGGATGAGCACACTCCAACCCTCCGCCGCCGCCGCGAGCGCCGCACGTGGCCCCTCGGCAGGAATGGGCCGCGCGGAGGTGTTCCATGCACGCATGGCATCCACGTCGGTGAAGATGGGTAGCGCCATGCGTCCGTCAGGTGCCTGGAGGGCTACGACTCCCGTCGATGCCACGCGATCTTGTTCAACACCATGACTGCCGACGATGCGCTCGTCACCATCCGCGACAACGGGCACAAGAACCCTCGCGTAGGCGAGGGAATCCACGACCTCCGCGAGAGGCGCCTTGCCGCGAGAGAAGCGAATGAGCGACTGGGCAAGTCGAGCGTCGGCGCTGCCGTCATCGTCGGCAAAGACGGATGCAGGGATCTCTTTCAGGGGATCGCCAGCGGCCCAGTCCTCGTGCTCGGTCATGCGGCAAGCCTATCGATTGGGGGTGACGCGACGGGGTGGGCGCGCGAAGGGGTGGGCTCGCGACCGTGCTCGCCTGGCGTCACTGCCACGATGCTTCACGTCAGGCGATGCCCGCGGCGGCCTTGAGATCGTCGACGATGCCGGGCGAAGGTTGCAACGCGCCCTTCGCGAACTTCAGATCGGCGGAATTCCCTGGTGCGGTGACGAAGGGGTCCTCGCTCAGGCGCGCCATGTGGCAACCAAAGTCGTCGACCGTCACGGCCGTCAGGTCCTCGCCATCGACGAGCACTACCATCCAGCGAGGACCAAGATCGGCGGTGCAGATCACCTCGGGGGGGTACACCTCGAAACTCGAGAGCATCGTCGTGATGGCACCGTAGCCGGACTCGGGGAACTTCACAGGCTCACCCTGGCGCGCCCAAGAAAATGGCGTCCCACTTCCGGGGATCCGATCTTGCAGGTTTTCTACGGCGTACTGACACAGCCAAGCGGATTCGAATGGCCCGAGAGTTGGCACCCCGTCAGCGAGCATCCAAGCGTCGCTCGCGCCATCGGGAAGCTGCGGAAGCCGATCGGGGCACACCTGCCCAGCGTGTGCAGAGAGTTCACCAACGGCGGGCTCTCCTGGCGCCTCATCGCTGGTTCGTGTGGAACACGCAGACACGATCAGCGCGATGGCCAGTGCACCTGCACTACCTCGAGTCTTCCTGACGATCATGTGTGCCCCCGTCCCCGTTCCACGCGCGCGCTACTCGGTTGAGACTCAAACGAACGCCGGTGCAAGGACGTTGCGGGGCGCTCAAGCGCGCCTTGTGGCTAGGGTCGGCCCGCGGCTAGGGTCGGCCCGCGATGTCCAGTGCCTGAGAAAGTGTGAAGTTGTTGTTGTAAAGCGCCTTGCCCACGATCGCGCCCTCGACTCCCAACCGGGTGAGGGTGCGGATCGCCTCGATGTCGGCGAGCGAACTCACTCCTCCTGACGCCACGACGGGCGCACTCGTAGCCGCGCACATCTGCGCCAACAGCTCCAGGTTGGGTCCGTTGAGCATGCCGTCCTTGTTCACATCGGTGACCACGTAGCGAGAGCATCCAGCGGCGTCGAGGCGCGCGAGCACCTCCCACAGGTCGCCGCCATCCTTGGTCCAGCCGCGCGCGGCAAGCGTGGTGCCGCGCACGTCGAGGCCTACCGCGATGCGGTCCCCATAGCGATCAATCGCAGATGCGGTCCACTCGGGGTTTTCCAAGGCGGCCGTGCCCAGGTTCACACGGGTACAGCCGGTCGCCATTGCGCGCTCGAGGCTCTCGTCATCGCGGATTCCGCCCGACATCTCGACCTTGACGTCCACGGCCTTCACCACCGTTGCCAGGAGTTCCGCGTTCGAACCGCGACCAAATGCCGCGTCCAGGTCGACAAGGTGAATCCACTCCGCGCCGCCCTTGACCCAGTCGAGCGCCGCGCTCAGCGGGTCGCCGTAGCCCGTCTCGGAACCGGCCGCGCCCTGAGTGAGGCGCACCGCTTGACCATCGGCGACGTCGACGGCTGGAAGAATCTCGAGGCGGGGCAGGTCGGTCATGTCTCTCCTTGGGCGAGGTGCGGCGGGGCGCCAGGCGTTGTGGCGTCGGGCGGATCCAAGGCTACCGGTGCTGATCTGCTGGCCGTGCCTGGCCGCATCTGCGCGACGAGCAGGGGCTACCTCGCACACGTGTCAACAACTCACTACTGGACCGACGTGCACCGGCTGCTACGCGCGTGCACTCTTAGGTACATGTCGCATTGGTAGTGAGTTTTCGACCGGGCGCCTTCTCAATGCCGTCATGGCGACCCCACCCACGAGGTCAGATGAAGCACCACGACGCCACTGTCGGAATGTGCGGGGGGAAAGGCTCAAACGACGCAATGGCGCCACATACGTTCGGTAGGGTCGGCCGCAAGCTCAGGCACGACGTC
>JAYTGI010000295.1:0-10829 GCA_043733605.1 Demequina sp.
CCGCAGAACTCAACGACAGACCCCGCAAAAGCCTAGGATTCCTCACCCCACGAGAAGCCTTCGAACGCCTCCTCGTTGCCTCCACGCCTTGACACCGCCGCCTCGGTCGGAATGAAAGAACACTCCGGTCGGGTTTCCGTGTCGCCGCACAGCGTCCTCGAGGGCGTTCGCGGCCCGCCGTTGTCCGCAACGGCACTTACAACCGACTGGGAGTTGCGCTCGTCGCCAACAGCGTCAAACTGGCACGCCCGCCGAAAGTCCAATGAACCGCATGGTCGAACCGGGAGTGTCCGGCTAACTCGACCCACCCTGGGGCGCGCGACCCTCAGGAGCATTGGCGCTGAGGCAATCCAACAACCACTCCCTGAGATAGACGGCATCCGAAGCGGAGATCGCCACCCCTAGTGCGTACACGCAGAGCACAATCAATGGCGCACACGCTACTCCGAGCGCGACGCCGAACATGGCCAGCGTCAATCCACCTCCAATCGCGTGCCATATAACGATTCCCCACGCATACGCAACGAAGAAGCAAGCGAGTCCGAAGGTCAGACAAACCTGCGCGCGCGCAAATGCGTGGCTGCGCATCGACCCAACGAGCACACAACCCGCACCGTCAACGACGAGCCGACCCTTGAATACTTGCGTCCCGACACTAGTTACGTTTCGACGCTTTGCCGACACCGCGATCGATTTGGCGCTTGCGTAGCCCAAAATAGCGCGATAGGCAGACGAATCTCCCGGGAACCAACGTCCGGACAGCCCTTCCTTGATCACCGCGATGGCCGCCTCGGGCGACAAATCGCCGTGGATGCTAAGAGGTTCACCCCGCAAGGAGACGAGAGTCCGTTTCACAACCGCTCGCACGTTCACCGGAAGGACCGGACTCTCGGCGGAAAGGCTTCAGACATTCTCATCATTTCACCCCCAGACCTGTGTGAAGCTCTTGCCCCCGTGTGCTTCGACAACTGGCTTACCGCCTACTACGAATGCAAGGTTGTCTGTCCAAATGTACTTACCGCATTCATTGTGCCCCCAAGAGTAATCGTCGCCGACGCCGCCTCCCACAGCGGCACTTGCCCCGACATCCCAGAATTCCCCGCTAAGGTCATCCGGCTTGGAGGCATTCGTTATCATCGGACCGACCGCAACAGACAGGTTCGGCGAACCGATCCCTGCCGTGGTGGTAAGAGTGCCCGTGAAATGCCACCCGACAAAGCCGACGCACGCACTGGCAGAATACATGAGACCAAATGCCGCTATGCCGCTCCCACAGAGCCCAACGCCGAATAGTCCGAGGGGGTCGGAGACCGCGATGGGGTTGCCGCCCGCGTACGCGTAACGCGCGCCGGTGACGCTGGCGAGGGGGTCGACGGTGAGGAACTGGCCGGTGGTGGGGTCGTAGTAGCGGGCCCTAAGCCATTGCAAACCGGTCTCTGTGTCCGTGTACTGCCCCGCGTACCCGAACGCACTGGTCGTCCCAGTCGTGGTGCGAGTCCCATACGCGGTGTAGGTCGCGGTGCCGGCACTGGTGCCGGTGGCAGTGGTGATCATCCGGACGGAGCCGAGCTGGTCGGTGTGCAGGTACGTGGTCACCCCTGCGGTGGTGATCTGCGCGTACGGGGTCCCGCCCGGCCCGTAAAGGTAGTAACTCGCCCCGTCGGTCAGGATCAGGGGCATGCCCTCGGCCGTGTCGTACACAAACTTGGTGGTGACCCCACCGACGGTCTTGGACGCCCGCAGCCCGTCACCGTTGTAGGCGTAGGTCGCGGTGGTCGTCCCACGGGTGTAGCCGGTGAGGCGGTTGGCCTGGTCGTACGTGTAGGTCGTGACTGCGGTGCCGGTGGTGGCCTTGGTCCGGTTGCCGCGGGCGTCGAACGTGTACGCGGTGGACGTGGCCCCCGTGACCGCGGTGGTCAGTTGCCCGCCAGCGTCGTAGGCCTGGGTGGTGGCACCGTTGGTGGTCAACTCGTCGGCGTTGTCGTAGGCGTAGACGGCGGTGTTCTCCTTCGTCACCCGCCCGACGGTGTCGTTGGTGAACGTGCGGGTCGCTCCCAGACTGGTGGACGTCTCCTTGGTGATCTGGGAGGCGGCGTCGTCGGTGTACGTCAGCGAACCGAGAGTCGTCGTGCCCTTCGCGATCGTGGTACTAGTAACCCGGCCGGCGTTGTCATACCCGGTCGTCGTGGTCACCGCGTTCGCGGCCACCTCACCGACCCAGGCCTCGTTCTGGTCGTAACTGAACGTCGTCTTCTTGCGAGACCAGTCAGTCGAGGAAGTCATTGCCCCATCCGCCTCGTAGGCCCGGGTGACGACCTTGTTGTTTGGATACGTCAGGCTCGTGACCTGGCCGCGCAGGTTGTACCCATACCCCACCGTCCCGCCCGGCGCGGCT
Source organism: Demequina sp. (assembly GCA_043733605.1). GTDB lineage: Bacteria > Actinomycetota > Actinomycetes > Actinomycetales > Demequinaceae > Demequina. The sequence continues at coordinate 2,396 of JAYTGI010000295.1, forward strand.
TGACCGGTCAGCCGGCCTAGGCTGTCGTACGTGAAGGTGGTGGTCCCGGTTCCGTCCACGAGGGTCGCGGGCTGACCGGCAGCGTTGTACGTGCGCACCCCGGAGTGGGTGACCCCGTCGGAGTACACGGTGGACGTCAACTCGCCGGCGGCGTCGTAGGTGTTGGTGGTGACCTGACCCTGGGGGTCGGTAACGGTCAGGACCGCGCCGGTCGCATCGTAGGTGTAGGTGGTGGCCCGGCCCAAGGCGTCGGTGACCGACGCGACCCGGCCCAGGGCATCCTCGGCGTAACTGGTCGTGTTGGTCTTACCGTCGACCTGGGTCTTCAGCGCACCGTCCGGCCAGTAGGTGCTGGCCCGGGTGCTGGCGTCGGGTCGGGTCACCAAGACCGGCTCCCCGGCCAGGTCATAGGTGTTGGTGGTGACCCGGCCCAGTCCGTCCGTCTGGGTTACCACCCGCCCGTCCAGATCGTAGGTCTGCGAACTCACCAACGGCGCAGCCGTGGTGGCGATACTGGTGGACAGCACCCGGCCCGCGCCGTCGTAGGTGTTGGTGGTGGTGAACTGCGCCGCATTCGCGCCGGTCACGTTGCCCTTAGGCACCACCGACGTCAGCCGGCGCCCGATGGAGTCATACGTGGAGGTGGTCTTGCGTCCCTGCGGGGACGTAGACGACGCCAGGGCGCCCGTGGCTGTGTAGGTGTTCACGATGGTGTTTCCCAACGGGTCCACCACCCCCGTCACGTCCTGCGGGTGGGCGGTGGTGGCCCTCTTGTAGGTGGTGACCTGGTTGGTGAACGCGGTCGCCGACGTGTACAGCGGACGCGTCACCGACAACGCGTTGCCCTTCGCGTCATAGGTGTAGGTCGTGGTAACCCGCGCCGGCCCCACAGCCGACGGGTTCGGCCCAGTGACCGTCAGCGCCTCGCCGAAGGAGTTGTAGGTGGTGTCGACCTCCCGGCCGAGCCCATCCACCTGCATCAGAGCAAGACCCTGTGCGTTGTACGTTCCGGTGCTCGTATGCGTGACCGGGTCGTTCGCGGAACTGACCGACGTGGACGTCACCCCGAGGGTCGCCGAGTCGAAGGTGAACACCGTTGTGACTGCGGAAGTGGTCCCGTACCCGGTGACGCTGCCCGAGCGCACCCCGTACTCGTAGGAGTCCTGTTGCTGGTGGCTTGCAGGGTCGGTGGTCAGCGTGGACCCACCGGCCGAACTGAACGGGTCACCGGTGTATGCGAACGTGGTAACCCGGCCCAAGGGGTCGGTCTGGGAGGTGACCCGACCCTGGGGGTCATACACCATCGTCATCGGGTTCTTAACCGGCGCCGACTGCTGCGCGGGGTCCAGGATCGAGGTGATGTGATGGGCGGCGTCATACCCGAAGGTCGTCACCGCCCCGTCCGCGCCAGTGGCCGTCGCCAGGTTCCCCGACCCGTCATAGGTGTAGGACACGGCCTGGCCCAGCGGGTCGGTGACCTTCGTGATGTGCGTACCGGTGTACGTCACCGTCAACGCCCGACCACCCGGCTCGGTCACGCTCGCCAGGTTCCCCCCGACGTACGCTAGGGTCGTGGTTTCACCGTTGCGGTCACCGATCGAGGTCAGCGCCCCGGCCGCGGTGAACGTCAACGTCTGGCTGGCCTGCCGCACAAACGTGTAGGTCCCATTCGCGTTCTTGACCAGCGTCGCCTGCGAGCGCGGCGGCGCGGAGAACACCCCCGCGGCGTTCGTGAACGCAACCTCGGAACCGTTCTCCTGGCTCACGGTGACGTTCCCGGTGACAGGGTCGATCACCAGGTGCGCGCCGTAGCCGGTGTGCCACCCAAACCCCAACGGCCCATCGTCGGCAGCCATCACGGAGGTGTACGACCGCCCCCAAACCGCCTGCGGACCCCGCCCCGAGATCCCCAAGTCAACAAACGACTCCCCGAAAGACCCTGCCGCAGTATCCACCGGATCCGCCCGGCCCTTGCGAGTCGCAGCCGCCGAACACGACAGACACGGGTTCCCCAACCCCGTGTTCTCCCGCGCCGAAACCGCACCACCCACAGGCGCCACCACCCCACCCAGCGCGTACCCGGTGTAGGTTCCGCCAGCGATGGCCGTCACCCCGGTCAACCCGCTCACCTGAACCGGCACGAGCCTGGCCGTAGTAGTGCCGTCGCCCAGTTGACCGTGGGTGTTGTCACCCCACGACCACGCGGTGCCATCCGCGCGCAACGCGATCTCGTTCCCGGACCCGCTAGCGATGGCCGTCACCCCGGTCAACCCGCTCACCTGAACCGGCACGAGCCTGTCCGTCGTAGTGCCGTCGCCCAGTTGACCCTGGTCGTTGTAACCCCACGACCACACGGTGCCATCCGACCGCAACGCATACCCAGAAAGGGGCCTGCCAGCGATGGCCGTCACCCCGGTCAACCCGCTCACCTGAACCGGCACGTAACTGTCCGTCGTCGTGCCATTACCGAGCCCACCCGAGTAGTTGGCACCCCACGCCCACACGGTGCCGTCCGACCGCAACGCATACGCGCTTGAGCCTCCGCCGGAGATGGCCGTCACTCCGGTCAACCCGCTCACCTGAACCGGCACATTGCTGTTCGTCGTGGTGCCGTCGCCCAGTTCACCGTTGGCGTTGTCACCCCACGCCCACACGGTGCCATCCGACCGCAACGCATACGCGCTATAACGTGTGCCGGCGATGGCCGTCACCCCCGTCAACCCGCTCACCTGAACCGGCACGCGAGTGTCCAGCCAAGAGCCGGTACCCAGTCCACCGTAGGGGTTGTTACCCCACGCCCACACGGTGCCATCCGACCGCAACGCATACCCGTCCAGGTAGCCGGCGGCGATGGCCGTCACCCCGGTCAACCCGCTCACCTGAACCGGCACGTAACTGTTTGTTGCAGTGCCGTTGCCCAGTTGACCCTGCGTGTTGTGACCCCACGCCCACATGGTGCCATCCGAGCGCAACGCATACCCGACAAATTCCCCGCCAGCGATGGCCGTCACCCCTGTCAACCCGCTCGCCTGAACCGGCACGTAACTGTCATTCACATAAGTGCCGTTGCCCAGCGCACCGAAGCCATTGGAGCCCCACGCCCAGACCGTGCCAGGTACGATCGTGGTTGAGGTTGGCGCCGCCAGCGAGGCCACCACGGACGACGGGCTCGAACTCGCCAATACGCTCGCGGGGGCGGCATCAACCCGCCCTGTAGCCAGGCCCCCCACCGCGGGCACCAACAGCGCTTGCCCCGCAGGAGCACCCAAATCGAGTCCAGGCGTCATCGCGGAAGCCGGCAAGGACGCCAACATCAAACCCACGACACTCACACCGGCGACAGCGCCCCACCGACCACCCGTGCGGGTCGCCCTGAAGTGAGACAAGCCACTAAAAAACCAAAGACGACGTCCGACACTCACCATCGTGATCCTGATCCCCCGGAGTTTCTTGGACAGTGATTCTGTCCTTGCAATGCAGCCATTTGTTCTGATCGGAAAGCGTCGCGCACCTCGTTGGGAGGACGGTAACCGATCCGAATGTACATGGAGTAGCAACGATCCGCAGGTTGACACGATAGATTGCGCAGGCCGCACCACCCCCGCCTTGAATCGTCTTCGGTTTGATGCCGCTTCCTTTCGAGTCTGGAAGAAAGCGGCATCAAACCGAAGAGTAGTGCCTCATAGAGTGGTGTAGCCCTCGCGGAGTCAAGCCTTGTCGTCAATGAGGTGGCGGCCACCGTGGCCAAGGTCTTCGCGGTCGCCCCCGGGCGCGTCGAAATCGAGCGCGTCGCTCAGGGCATGGCCACGCCCGAAGCCGCCCACGCCTTCGGGTGCGATCTGGCGCGGATCCACGGCGCCGGGGCACCCGCGTTTGGCTCACCGCCGGACGATTTGGACGGCCCGCTCTTCATCGGCCGCCGTGCGATGCCGCGCACCGAATCGACGTCCTTGCGGCGAGCTCCCCGTGACGGGGCGGGTGCTTCCCTTCGCCGAGTCGGCCGTCGCGGCAGGGAATCTCACCGAAGCCGAACTGCGCGTGGTGCACGTTGCTTGTGACGCGGTCGCATCGGGCTTCTTCAACGACGATGCCCCCTCCTTCCCGCATCCACTGCGATCTTTGCGGCGGCAACTGCTCTTCGGCCCGCAGGGCGTTGTCATGATCGACCCCGCCGCTGATGGAGGACACACGGAGACCGACCCCCCATGCTCTCGCTTTTCGGCGCTCAGCACCTCGGACAAATCGTCACCGGCTACCAGCCGGTGGCGCCGCTGCGGGCAGGATGGCGGGATCGCGTCGCATTCCACCAACTCCATCCGCTCGCCGTCCGCGCCGCAGGACACGGGCGCTCATATGGCGCCGAGCTGGTGGCCGCCGCGCGCGCGACCATCGGCCCCTCCCGCTGGGTCTTCACCCCTCAGCGCGCGTCCCTAGAACACCGTTCCTGGCTCGAGGAACTCGACAGGCACGCAAGGGCTGGTCCCGTTGCCAAGTATCCGAGCGGCCAGATCGAGGCCGATGTGCGACAGTATGGCTTCGTGAATGGCGACCGCACGCCGCGGCCTCACTTCGTCGACGAACCGGGCTACTTCGGAAATCTTCAGCCACGGCGCGCTCACTGGAACCAAGAGCGTGTTCACATCGACGTCAGGCACCTCGAGACTGTCGCCAGGGTGGAAGACCTCGCCTGCGAGAAGATAGCCGACGTTGGGCACGCGGGGAATGATCGGAAGCACCTCCGCATGAAGGCCCCCGTGCACGGAGACCGCCACACCCTCGACCTCGAACGCGTCGCCGGGCGTCACCGCGCGCACGCGCTGCCCGAACCGATCGCGCAGAGGCGCAACGACGGCCTCGGGTCCGTAGAGCACCATGTGACCGCGCGCGCTCATGGCCTCGACCACCGCGTCTTGCAGCACGTGGTCGCCATGGGCGTGCGTGACGAGCACCGCGTCCGCACGGGACAGGACGTCGGTCGCGTTGGGCGTGAAGCCCCCCGGATCGATCAGGATGCGCCTGCCCTCGTGTTCCACCTCGATGCACGCGTGAGCGTGCTTGGTGAGTTTCATCGCTGCCTCCCTTGACTCGTCTCTAGCGACGGCTCTTCCCTTGGGACAACGATCGACGCGGGCTCTCGATGCCCACTGCTAGCGATGCCCACTGCTAGCGACGCCCACTGCTAACAAGGAATACCTTGGGCCCCGCCGCGTTATTAGATGCATACGCATATATTTCGTATGCACATCAAGGAGAGCATCATGCAGTTCGGCATCATGTCAGTGGGCGACATCACCCGTGATCCCGTCACCGGTTACACGCCTTCCGAGGCGGAGCGCCTCACCAACGTCGTGCGCATTGCGAAGCACGCCGAGGAGGTAGGCCTCGACGTCTACGCCACGGGCGAGCACCACAATCCGCCATTCTTCTCGTCCTCCCCCACGACGCTGCTCGCGAGCATCGGCGCGCAGACCGAATCGATCATCTTGACCACGTCCACGACGCTCATCACCACCAATGACCCCGTGCGCCTTGCCGAGGAATACGCGACGCTGCAGCACTTGGTTGGCGGGCGGATGGACCTGATGCTCGGGCGCGGCAATACCGGCCCCGTATACCCGTGGTTCGGCCAGGACATCAGGCAAGGGCTGCCCCTCGCGCTCGAGAACTACAACCTGCTCCACCGCTTGTGGCGGGAGGACGTGGTCGACTGGGAGGGCAGTTTCCGCACCCCCCTGCAGGGATTCACGTCCACGCCGCGCCCGCTCGATGACGTGCCACCGTTTGTATGGCACGGCTCCATTCGCACCCCCGAGATCGCCGAGCAGGCCGCCTTCTACGGCAACGGCTTCTTTGCAAATCACATCTTCTGGCCCAAGGAGCACACGCAGCGCATGGTGCAGTTCTATCGCCAGCGCTTCGAGCACTACGGGCACGGCACCGCTGGGCAGGCGATCGTCGGCCTGGGCGGCCATGTGTTCGTCGCGAAGACGACCAAAGAGGCGAAGGACACGTTCCGGCCATACTTCAACGAGGCCCCCGTCTACGGACACGGGCCGACGCTCGAAGAGTTTGCCGAGCAGACGCCGATGGCGGTGGGAAGCGTCCAGGAAGTGATCGACAAGGTCCTGGGATTCCGCGAGTATGTGGGCGATTACCAGCGCCAACTATTCCTTGGCGATCACTCGGGACTCCCCGTATCGATGGTGCTCAAGCAACTCGACATCATCGGAGGCGAAGTCGTCCCCGTGCTGCGCAAGGAGTTCGCGTTGCTTCGCGACCCCGAGGCTCCCGATGCCCCCACGCACGCGAGCCTCGTCAAAGCCAAGTACGGAGACGCGGAACCGCGCCAGCCGAGGCCAAACGCCAACCGCGGCGACAATGTCACGGGTTCGTCTCCATACCAGGACACTCCCGAAGACATGGTCGCGACCATGCTGGCGCTGTGACGGCCGCACCCATGAGCACGACGACCGCGCGCCACACCTCGGTGGCCACCATCAGGGAGGCCAACGCTGCCTGGGAGGCCTTGCTGGACGCGCACGCAACCCTGATGCGGCGCTTCGAGGCGGAGTCCATGTGGTGCGAGCTATCCGTGCACGAATACGACGTGCTCTACACCTTGTCCAAATGCCCCAAGGCTCAGCGCCTCAGTCAACTGGGGCGCCACATGATGCTTAGCCAACCGGGCCTGTCTCGGCTGGTCGAACGTCTCGTAGACCGCGGACTTGTCGCCAAGTGCGCTGATCCGGCCGATGCCAGGGCGGCACTCCTGTCGCTCACCGATGAGGGCCACGAGGTCCAGCGCAGGGTCGGCAGGGCGCACGCTCGTTCAGTGGCGCACGCGATGTCGTCCCGCCTCACCCCCACCGAAATGTCCACGCTCGCAGCGCTCACCTCGTTGTTGGCCTCCACGGAATTGCTGGCCTCCACGGAATTGCTGGCCTCCACGGAAGAGGAACTCTCATGACCACCCCGCTCAGCCTCGTCGTCGTCAACGCCGGGGTGTCCGACCCTTCGTCGACCAAACTGCTTGCCGACCGCGCGGCCTCAAGGGTGCGCGCGCTCGGGCAAGCACGCGGCCTCGAGATCACCACCACGGTGATCAACCTGCGCGAACTGCTCCCTGAGCTGCCTGCGGCCCTCGCCTCCCAGCACTTCGGCGAGGGCTTCAAGCGAGCCATCGCGGCGCTGGTCGATGCCGACGGCATCATCGCCGCCGCCCCGGTCTACAAGGCCGGAGCCTCGGCCCTCTTCACGTCGTTCTTCCAGGTGCTCGACAACGACCTGCTGATCGGCAAGCCCGTGATCCTTTCCGCTACCGCGGGGACGGCAAGGCACGCGCTCGTGGTGGACGGCGAGATGCGGTCGCTGTTCGCGTATATGCGCACGGTCACCGTGCCCACGAGCCTGTTCGCCGCCACAGAGGATTGGCAAGACAAGGCGCTTACCGGCAGGATCGACAGGGCCGCTCTTGAACTGGCGCTTCTTATGGAATCCGGCTTTGCCAAGGCCGTGCGCGACGAGTCGTGGCAGCACTACCCACACGAATACGGATCTGCGGGTGGAACGGAACTGGGAATCGATCTACAGTCCGACCTGATGCGACTCGCTACAGGCGGCACCTCGAAGCCCAAAGCCTAGAGGCCGACGCCGCAACGACCGAAGCCCTCACGACCGTAGGGAGCACCATGACCGACAGTCCGAACACATCCGTTGTTCGCAACGAAGACGCCGAGCGTTACGAGCTCATCCTGGACGGAGTAGAGACCCACGAGGCAGGGACCGACAACGCAGTCGCCGGCTTTGCCGCGTTCCAAGAGTCCGACACACACATCGCGTTCACTCACACCGAACTCGAAGAGGCGTACCGAGGCCAGGGGCTCGCGTCACGGCTTGCCGAGACCGCCCTCGCCGATGCGGTCGCCCGCGGCAAAGTGATCATCCCTTTGTGCCCGTACATGGCCAGGTACCTGGAGCGCCACGAGATCGAAGGCGCACGCATCGAATGGCCCAATAGGGCTCCACGGTCGTGACAAGCATCGGGCCATGCGCGGCGGTTTTGCCCGCGCGCGCGGTGTCTAGCAGGGCCATCGCAGCCGCTAGCGTGTAGCCATGAGCCCACTCTCCGGCACCCAGGTCCATCTCTCCCACGGCGCCCAGAGCGTCACGCTCGCCACCGTCGGCGCTTCACTGCGGGAGTACACGGTGGGCGGCGCCGATGTTGTTGTCCCCTTTGATGCGGACCAAGTGGCACCTGCGTTCCACGGCATGGTGCTCGCACCGTGGCCAAATCGATTGGCCGACGGTCGCTACACGTTTGAGGGCCGCGAACTGCAACTGCCGCTCACCGAGCCCGCTCGCGGGACTGCGCTCCACGGCCTAGCGTGCTGGGACGACTGGAAGGTGGCGGAGGCATCGGCCGATGCGGCCACGC
>JAYTGI010000296.1:0-10806 GCA_043733605.1 Demequina sp.
AAAGCGCCATCCGTCAGGTCAGACACATCACGACGCGCAAGCTCACGCACCAGGGCACTGACCCTAGAAATCTCCGCCACATCGACCGCCATAAACACAGTCAACCAGAGACCTCCGACATCTACTTATCAGGCACGATACTCTGTGGACAGCCCCGCAAAACACGTCCTGGGCACGACGCAAAACAGCCCGCTGAGCCACTTGCGACGCCGGATTGGGCCGCAACCGGTACAGATTGAGCCACTGGCAACGAAGCAGTACCTAACCACTCCAGTGTTGCAACGACTGATAGAACCCAAGCCCCAGAATCCGGTACAAATTGAGCCACCCGACACCCGCCACCCGCCACACGAGCGCCGCGCTGGACTCGGCCCGTGTGACTAGACCGCTACGGGCGAGCCGTCTTCGGCATCGGCCCTAGCCCCTGGAATGCTGGCGGCCACAGACTTGTAGCCGGGAAGCTCGGTGAACAGCTCGTCCTTCAGCGGGTTGAGGCGTTGGCTGCGGATCTTGTGCACCTGGTATACGGCCACCGCGATGTTTGCGGCCAGGGCCAGCGCGCTCACCACGAACAGCGCGCCGGGCTTGTGCGATGCCTGGACCGAGAACTGAGAGTCGGTCACGAAGGACGGCACCGCCATCGTGAACATCATCCAGAATGCGAGCGTGTGCGCCCTGTGTTGGAGCCATGCGCCGCGCCTCAGGAAGAACGCGGGGATGGTGCACGAGACGAGCAGGGCCGCGCCCGCGTAGAACGCGTGGTCGCCCACGGCGTTGTAGACGTACGCGAAGTTCCAGAGGTCGTAGGCGATGATCCAGAACCACAGCATGTCTGGCCAGATCATGTCCTTGAACTTGTCTCGACTGATGTAGATGCCGAACCAGCCGACGATCGTCAGCAGGTTGAGCAGTCCCGCGACGCCGTTCATGATGTTCCAGATGCCTGGCACCATGTAGACGCCGTCGACAAGGCCCTCCTTCATGCCGAAGACCTGGAAGTCGCGAATGACCGCCTCGAAGATGTTGAGGCCCAGGATGGCGGGCGGGAAGATGAGCGCCCACTTATTGGCGGCCAGGCGCGGGAAGTAGCGGATGGCCATGAAGCCCAGGCAGCCGGCGAGCGCGGAGTACACCTTGACCCAGTGGAACCACGTTCCTGTGGAGGAGCCTGGGCCCGATGTGTTTGGCCAGACGAAGATGGTGAGCGCGAGCGGCACCGCGACAAACAGCACGAGGCCCGCCCACTTGCCGCGGCGCGAGATCTCGTTGAGGCCGATCAGCGCGGCGAGGACGACGAACCACATGAGGCCCGCTTGCCAGCTGATGTCGCCGAACAGGAACATGATTACTCTCCTTTGAGTGTTGTGCCAGTAGATAGGTGACCCGCCGAGCGCGAGTCGGAGTCGGAGGGCGCCAAGCGAAGCGTCTGGCGCACGATGGCGGCGAGCACGTCATCGCCGAGGCTTGGTTGAGAGCGCACGAGCGCGATGAGCCCGTGAATGAGCGCGGTGAACGTCTCCCGCACGTGCCCGATCTCGATGGGGTGCTTGGCCGCGTAAGCGGGGATCGTCGTCTCCTCGAGCGCGTCAACGAGCGCGTCGACCGCCCTGTCCATGAAGCGCACGTACAGCGCGGCATCGTCTATGCGGGGAAGGGGCGTCTCAACGTGTGCACCACGCTCGCCACGAGCGGGCACGTAGCGTCGAAATAGGCCGATGCATTCCATCACGGCCGCGTCGATGTCGCCGGGGGTGCGGCGAGCGTCCCATGCCCGCACGTCGGCCGCGAATTGGTCGATGTAGGTGTCGAGCACCTGGGTCACGAGCGAGTCCATGTCGCCCACGTAGTGATAGACAAGGCCACGCGTGACGCCCACGCGCTTCGCGAGGTCCTGCACCGTGGTGGCGCGCACGCCTTGGGTGGCAAAGAGTTCTCTCGCGGCGGCGAGGATCTCCTCGCGCCTGATGTCAGGGGACTTCACGGTGCGGGCCATGAAAATGAAACTACTCCTTATTGACAGACTGTCAATAGGGCCCATGGTGCGGCGAGCGCTGCGCAGGCCATCTCATCGGTTGAGACGATAAACCACAATGTGAGATGAGTCCCCAGAAACTGGACATTGAGCCATCGGCCCGCGTATGGTCGGACCATGCAGGCGATTCTCGTACTAGTTACCGGGCGCGCGGACCTCTAGTCCAAGCCCAGGCATCGTCCGCGCGCATCCCCCGAAAGCCACCAAGGCCGAGGGGTTTTTTCATGCGAGGCGGAAAGTGAACCGCCTCGCAATCTCTACAGAAACAGGGGAGTGACATGACTCAGGCGCAAGCCAAGCCCCAGGCGCCCTCGCGGCCCAGGGTGACGGCAACTGCCCGTCCGACGGACCCGCACGCGAGCCACAGCGTGGGCGAGCAGATGACCGGCGCCCAGTCGCTCATTCGAGCGCTCGAATCCGCGGGCGTCACCGACATCTTTGGCATCCCTGGCGGGGCCATTCTTCCCGCCTATGACCCGCTCATGGATTCCACGCAGTTGCGCCACATCCTGACGCGTCACGAGCAAGGCGCTGGTCACGCGGCACAGGGCTACGCCCACGCGACCGGCCGCACCGGTGCGTGCATCGTCACGTCCGGCCCCGGCGCGACCAACCTGGTGACTCCCATAGCGGACGCCAACATGGACTCGATCCCGATGGTCGCGATCACTGGCCAGGTGGCCGCATCATTCATCGGCACCGATGCCTTCCAAGAGGCCGACATCGTGGGCATCACGGCGCCCATCACCAAGCACAACATGCTCATCAAGGACGCCGCAGAAATCGCCCCCGCGATCGCTCAGGCGTTCTACATCGCGAGCCACGGCCGCCCAGGCCCCGTGGTGGTGGACATCGCCAAGTCCGCGATGCAGGCGATGACGACGTTCCAGTGGCCCGACCGCATCGAGCTGCCCGGATTCAATTCTGGAGCCAAGCCGCACATCAAGACCATCCAGGAGGCGGCACGCCTGCTCGCCACCTCCAAGCGTCCCGTGCTGTACGTGGGCGGCGGAGTGATCCGGTCGGGGGCATCCGAAGGCCTGCGCAAGCTGGTCGACCTGTCGGGCGCGGCCGTCGTGACCACGCTCATGGCTCGCGGAGCGCTGCCTGACAGCCACCCGCAGCACCTGGGTATGCCCGGAATGCACGGCACGGTTCCCGCCGTGGCCGCCCTGCAAAAGGCCGACCTGGTGGTGTCCCTTGGCGCCCGATTTGATGACCGCGTCACGGGAAAGCTGGACAGTTTCGCCCAAAACGCAATCATCGTCCACGCCGACATCGACCCTGCCGAGATCGGCAAGAACCGCCGAGCGGATGTGCCGATCGTTGGCGACCTCAAGGACGTGTTCCAGGATTTGGTGCCCGCCCTGCAGGAGGAGCACCGCAAGCACGGCAAGCCCGACCTTGGCGCATGGTGGGCTCAGCTCGATCAGTGGCGCGCGACGTTCCCGCTCGGTTATGCGCCCACCCACGACGGCCTGTCGATTCCTCAGTACGTGATTCAGCGCCTTGGCGCGATGAACGATCCGATGTCGACCATCTTTACCTCGGGCGTTGGCCAGCACCAGATGTGGGCCAGTCAATTCATCAAGTACGAGCGGCCAAACACGTGGATCAACTCGGGAGGCCTTGGCACGATGGGTTTTGGGGTCCCCGCTGCGATGGGTGCCAAGGTGGGCATGCCCGACCAGACTGTGTGGGCAATCGACGGCGACGGCTGCTTCCAGATGACCAATCAGGAACTGACAACGTGCGCGCTTAACGAGATCCCGATCAAGGTGGCGATCATCAACAACAGCTCGCTAGGTATGGTGCGCCAATGGCAGACGTTGTTCTACGACGGGCGCTATTCCAATACCGACCTGCACACGGGCCACGGCACCAGGCGAATTCCCGACTTTGTGAAGCTTGCCGACGCGATGGGTTGCATCGGCCTGCGGTGCGAGTCCGATGCAGATGTTGACGCGACTATCAAGCGTGCCAACGAGATCAACGACCAGCCTGTCGTTGTCGACTTCACCGTCTCAAAGGACGCGATGGTATGGCCGATGGTCAACGCGGGCGTGAGCAACGACGAGATTCAATACGCGCGGGGCGTTGCCCCCGAATGGGACCGCGAGGAGGCGTGACCGTGAACCAGAAGCACACGTTGTCTGTACTGGTCGAGAATAAGCCGGGCGTGCTCGCGCGCGTCGCGGGGCTGTTCTCGCGCCGCGCGTTCAACATCCATTCGCTCGCCGTGGGTCAGACCGAGCACCCAGACATCTCCCGCATCACCGTGGTGGTCGACGTCGAGGATCTTCCGCTCGAGCAGGTCACCAAGCAGCTCAACAAGTTGGTGCACGTGCTCAAGATCGTGGAGCTCGACAACTCGAGGTCCGTTCAGCGTGACCTGTTGCTCGTCAAGGTGCGCTGCGACATCCGCCAGCGCGCCGACGTACTGCAAGTGGTGGACCTGTTCCGTGCCCACGTGGTCGACGTCTCCCCCGATTCGCTCGTGATCGAGGCGGTAGGTACGCCCGACAAACTCGAGGCGTTGTTGACCGCGCTCGGTCCGCATGACGTGCGCGAGATCGTCCAGTCAGGGACGGTGGCCATCGGCCGTGGGGCCCGCTCCATCACCGAGCGCGCGCTCGATCGCTCGATCGCGTAGCAGGCATAGAGTTCTTTGCAGAGGGTGTGGGAGCGACCCACGCCCACACCTTGTGGGTGCCATCACGGGAGCCAATTTCTACCCGCCGATCATTACCCGCCTGATCTACCCAAGGAGAAGTCACAGCATGGCTGAACTGTTCTATGAGAAGGACGCCGAACTTTCGATCATCCAGGGCATGAAGGTCGCCATCGTCGGCTACGGGTCGCAGGGCCACGCCCACGCCCAGAACCTGCGCGACTCCGGCGTTGACGTGCGCGTCGCGCTCCGCCTGGGCTCCAACTCGAGTGCCAAGGCCGAGGCCGACGGCTTCACCGTCCTGACGGTGGCCGATGCCACCGAGTGGGCCGACCTCATCATGATCCTGGCGCCTGACCAGTACCAGCGCGGCATCTACGCCGATGACATCGCGCCCCACCTCACCGAGGGCAAGACGCTCGCCTTTGCGCACGGCTTCAACATCCGCTTTGGCTATATCACGCCCCCCGAGGGCGTCGACGTGATCCTCATCGCCCCCAAGGCGCCTGGACACACCGTGCGTCGCGAGTTTGTCGCAGGCCGCGGAATCCCAGACATCATCGCGGTGGAGAACGACGCATCGGGAAGGGCCTGGGAGATCGCCAAGTCGTACGCCAAGGGCATCGGCGGCACGCGCGCGGGCGTCATCAAGACCACCTTCACCGAAGAGACAGAGACGGACCTCTTTGGCGAGCAGGCCGTCCTGTGCGGCGGCACGTCCAAGTTGATCCAGTACGGCTTCGAGGTGCTGACTGAGGCGGGCTACCAGCCCGAGATCGCGTACTTCGAGGTGCTGCACGAGCTCAAGCTGATCGTCGACCTCATCCACGAGGGCGGCATCACCAAGCAGCGCTGGTCGGTGTCCGACACCGCCGAATACGGCGACTACGTGTCAGGCCCCCGCATCATCGACGCGAGCGTCAAGGAGCGCATGAAGGACGTCCTCACGGACATCCAGACCGGCGTGTTCGCCACGCGGTTCATCGACGACCAGGACAACGGCGCCGTCGAGTTCAAGAGCCTGCGCCTCGAGGGCGAGACGCACCCGATCGAGACCACCGGCCGCGAGCTGCGCAAGCTGTTCGCATGGCAGACCGCCAAGGACTCGGACTACGTCGACGGCCAGACGGCCCGCTAGGCAATGGCTGTGACCAAGACTTACCGCCTTGCCGTGGTGGCGGGCGACGGCATCGGACCGGAGGTGGTGGCGGAGGGGCTCAAGTGCCTCGCCGCAGCGACCGAGGGCACCGATATTGCCTTCGAGACCACCGATTTTGACCTGGGCGCCAAGCGCTGGCACGCGACGGGGGAGACCCTGACCGATGCCGACCTGGAGGCCATCCGTGGCCATGACGTCATCCTGTTGGGCGCCATCGGCGACCCGAGCGTGCCCTCGGGCGTTCTTGAGCGCGGGGTGCTGCTGCCGCTGCGCTTCGCGCTCGACCAGTACGTCAACCTGCGTCCCTCGCGCCTTTACCCTGGCGAGGTGTCGCCGCTGCGCGACGTCACGGAGGTCGACTTTGTGGTGGTCCGCGAGGGCACCGAGGGTCCGTATGTGGGCAACGGCGGAGCGCTGCGCGTCGACACGCCTTTTGAGATCGCGACCGAGGTGTCCATTAACACGCGTCACGGCGTCGAGCGTGTTGTCCGATACGCGTTTGGCGTGGCGGCGGGGCGCGAGCGCAAGCAGCTCACGCTTGTCCACAAGCACAACGTGCTTGTCCATGCGGGTCACCTGTGGCGTCGCACCGTCGAGGCCGTCGCGCCTGAGTTCCCCACGGTCACGTGGGACTACTTGCACATCGACGCCGCGACCATCGTGATGACCACCAACCCAGGCAAGTTCGACGTGATCGTGACCGACAACCTGTTTGGTGACATCCTCACGGACCAGGCCGCCGCTATTTCTGGCGGCATCGGGCTGGCGGCATCAGCGAACATCAATGCCGATAAGACGGCGCCGTCAATGTTCGAGCCCGTTCACGGCTCGGCACCCGACATTGCCGGCCAGCAGAAGGCCGATCCGTCGGCCACTGTGCTGTCGGTCGCGATGATGCTCGACTTCCTCGGGTACCCCGAACTGGCGGCCAAGGTGGAGGGCGCGGTGGCGGCCGATGCCGCGGCGAGTGCCGCTGGAAAGCAGACTGGGGTGACGCGTACGACGGCCGAAGTGGGCGACGCTCTGGCCGCGCTGATTCGGGGCTAGAGACCCCTGATGGCGCGCTGTGAGTACATGAGTGCTCGGATTCCACTCGGATCGGCACTCATGTACTCGTGGGGCGTCGCACCAACGACGATAGGAAGGTTCTCACGATGGGTGACAACACCATGGCCGCTGCAACACCAGCGCCGGCGCCGGCGCCTGTGCCATCGCCATCGCCATCGAACGCCGGAGCCTTCCGCGTCGTTCCGAACGCGGACCCGCTCGCCGAAGAGGCGCGCGCGGCCGCGTTGACGGACCTGAAGTTCGGGACGCAGTTCACGGACCACATGGCGCGCATGACGTGGACGAACGGCAGCGGTTGGGACGGGCGCAGGGTCGAGGCCTATGGGCCGCTCCTGCTCGACCCAGCCGCCGCGGTGCTCCACTATGGCCAGGAGATCTTCGAGGGTCTCAAGGCGTACCGCTGGGCCGATGGCTCGGTGTGGATGTTTCGCCCGGCCGCCAATGCGGAGCGCTTCAACCGCTCGGCGGCGCGACTGGCGCTGCCCGAACTCCCCGTCGAGGACTTCTTGGGGTCGATCGAGGCGCTTGTTGCCGCCGACGAGGCGTGGGTACCATCGGGCGCGGAGACGAGCCTGTACTTGCGCCCGTTCATGTTCGCGTCCGAGGCCTTCTTGGGCGTGCGGCCCGCCAACGTGGTCGACTACCTCCTGATCGCCTCGCCCGTGGGCGCGTACTTCCCCCAGGGAGTTAGGCCCGTGTCGATCTGGGTGTCGCGCGACTATCACCGCGCTGGCCCCGGCGGCACGGGTGCGGCCAAGTGCGGTGGCAACTACGCGTCGAGCCTGCTCCCGCAGCAGGAGGCGTACGCGCACGGTTGCCAGCAGGTGCTGTTCCTCGATGCGCGCGACGAGCGCTACCTCGAGGAACTGGGCGGCATGAACGTGTTCGTGGTCAAGGCCGACGGCACCGTCGAGACCCCGCGGCTGACGGGGACCATCCTCGAGGGGATCACGCGCTCTTCCGTGATCCGCTTGCTCGAGGAACAAGACCTCAAGGTGATCGAGAAGAACATCACGATGGACGAGGTCGTCGCGGGAGTGAACGACGGTTCGATCACCGAGGTGTTCGCTTGCGGCACGGCCGCCGTGGTCACGCCCGTGGGGCGATTGGCCTCGGATGGCTTCGACATCACGATCGGGGACGGCGGGGCCGGCGCCGTGACGATGGGCATCCGCAAGACTCTCACCGACATCCAGTATGGCCACTCCGCAGACCCGTACGGCTGGATGCAGCGGGTCGTCTGAGCATCGGCGACGCCATCGACAGGCTGTAGACCGTGTTTTGGCTGGTGACCGTGGCGTGTGCCCGTGGCGGTGCTTGGTTCATGGTTGGCGACGTGGTTGGCGACGTGGTGGGGGCTAGGGGCGCGCAGATGGGCATGGTCGGCTAGCCTTCGCTTGGGCCATGCTGGTACCCCCAACAAGTCGACTGGATGCTTTTGACAGCGAATACCGCGTTCCGAAGCCCATCGGGCGGCACCGTCGCCCGATGGCGTCACGCGGTGGTCGGCGCCTGGGCCGTACCAGCGGTGCGCACGGGGACCTTGGGATCGTGCCTCATCTTCGTCGGCTCGCTCACTCCCGCGTTCCTTCCGGCGCACACGGGGTTTCACCACCTGTGGCTGCTGCGGTCGCTTCAGGACGGCGCAGGGCGCGTCGTGGCCACCGCCGTCCTCCTCTTCGGCGTCCTGATGCTCCTTTCTGCTTGGCTGCGCCTCTACCCGCGTGACGACGGCATCGACGTCAGCAGGACCACCCTCGTGCTGTGGAGCCTGCCGCTCCTGCTTGCCCCGCCGTTGTTCAGCGATGACGCCTACAGTTACGCGGCCCAAGGCCGGATCGTGCAACTGGGCATGGATCCCTACGCAGTGGGCCCTGGGCAGCTCGGTGGCTCGTTCGCCAGCCAGGTCGATCCCGTGTGGCTCAACACGCCCGCACCCTACGGCCCGCTCGCTCTCCAGATCCAGCACCTGGTCGTGTACCTCTCCGGGGGCGACCCGTATGTGTCCGCGGTGGCGATGCGGCTGCCCGCTCTCGCCGCGCTCGTGGTCATCGTGACTCTGTTGCCGCGCCTCGCGCGCGCGCTCGGCAAGGACCCCCGGTTCGCCCTGTGGCTCGGCGTGCTGAACCCACTGACCGTGCTGCACCTGCTTGGCGGCGCTCACAACGATGCCGTGATGATCGCCCTGGTGGTGGTGGCACTCTGGCTGGCCACCAAGCGGCGGCTCGTCCTCGCGTCGCTCGCCGTGGCGCTTGCGGCGGCGGTCAAGCAGCCCGCACTCGTCGCGGTCGTTGCGGTGGGAATCCTGTACGCCCCCGCGCCGCCGCGGTCGCTGGCCGAGTCGTGGACGCGCGCGAGGTGGGCCTACGTCGCCGCGGCGTCGGCGATCGCGCTCGCGGGCTTCGCGGTCATCACCGCTGCTACGGGGCTGGGCTACGGATGGATTGGCGCCATGGGCGTGCCTGGGCAGGTGCGGAACTATCTTGCCCCGTCCACGAGCCTCGGATCGCTGCTCGAGACCGCCTTGCGCCTCGCGGGGCACGAGACGGGCGCCGGCCTCGCTCTGCCGGTGACCAGGGCGGTTGCTCTGCTTGTTTGCGCGCTCGTCCTCGCCTGGCTGGTGTTGCGAAGGGCGCCGCGGCAGCCGGTGACGGCTTTGGTTCTGATGCTCCTGGCGATTGTGGTCTGCGCGCCGACGGTGCAGCCGTGGTACGTGCTGTGGGGAGGCGTGCTGCTGGGCCTCACCACCATGGGCAGGGTCTCGCTGCGGGCGGCGACGTGGCTCACGGCGTTCTTCGCGTGCTATGGGGTCATCGTCTATGCGGCCCACAACGGGATCGTGGCATTCGGCGTCTCCGCAGGGCTCGGGGTCCTGTGGATCGTGACGGGCCACGACCGCGAGCTGGTGCACCCCGAGGGGTGACGGTCAGCCAGGGGCCTTCGTCCTCTCGCGCCGCGCATGCGGCGCATAGTGTCGAAAGTGAACCCCTCAACTCCAGCGAAGCCGCTGGCATCGTCTGCGTAGCCATGCGGCGCAACGACTATAAGAGGAGCATTTCAAGTCGACTTTTGAAGCCACGGCCGTTTCATCATCCGATACGGGATTGACCGTTACGGCCAGCGACTTTCAGTGGCTGGCGGACGAGCCTCCGCCAAGGGCGAGCTCGACCCCTCGAAGTTCCTGGGCAAGGACAGCGATGGCAGGGCGGGCTACTCGGCGATCGCCGTCACCATCGGGGTTGAAGGCGACGCGGACCAGGCGAAACACGACGAGATCGTCGCGATCTCGGAGACCCGCTGCCCGGTGTCCGGTGTCCGACAACCTGACCCATGTGACTCGCGTCTCGATCCAGATCATCAAGAAGGGCCAACCGGCCCGATTCGCACGTGCGACGAGGGTTCGCCACGGCGGGCCCTCGTTGTGCTGTGTCGCGGTGTGCGGCAGCGCGTTGTGGCACGTAGATTGGCTCGGGAGCGTTAGGGCAGATATGAGCATCGGCGACATCATCGACAGGCTGTGGGCCGACGTGACGTCTCACGTGGTCGCTGCTCAGACGACGGCGCTGTGGCCGCTCGCGGCCGTGGTGGTCGCGCTCGCTGTGCCGCAGCTCTGGCACGTGGTGCGGCACGTGATCACCATCGCGCACGAGGCGGGGCACGCGACGGTCGCCACGCTTCTCGGCCGTGAGGTGCGCGGCATTCGCCTGCACTCCGATACCTCGGGGTTGACCATGCACGCGGGCTCGACCAAGCGTCTGCCGTTGGCGCTCACTGCGTTCGCTGGCTATCCGGCACCCGCCCTGGTGGGCCTTGGGGCGGCCGCGATGCTCTATGCCGGCTACGCGTTCGCGCTGCTCTGGATCGTCGTGCTTCTGC
>JAYTGI010000297.1:0-10805 GCA_043733605.1 Demequina sp.
GTGATGTTCTTGGCGGAGGCACGCTTGAGCGCGTCCACCATGATGAGCTGCTCCATGATCGACTCATTGATGGGAGCGGCGTGCGACTGCAAGACGAACGCATTGGCGCCGCGCACGCTCTCTCCGAATCGCACATAGAGCTCACCGTTGGCGAACGTGTACGCCGTGGTGGGTACCGCCTCGATGCCGAGTTCCTGGGCCACCTGGTCGGCCAATTCGGGGTGAGCACGACCGCTCACGAAGACCATCCTGCGCTCGCTCGTGTTCGAGATCACCGACGTCATTGTTCACCCTTGCTCGCGCTGTCCTGGCCCAACGATATCGGGTCGACGGCGTCGGCGATGCCTGACTCGCCTCCCGCTACGCGTGCCCGTGCGGCCGCCTCGGCCGGTTCCGTCCCTGGCCGATGCGACTCGACCCAACCCTCAATGGTTTGCTGCGGCGCATTGTTTCGCGACAGCGCGCCTGCGGGCACGTCCCTGCGGATGGTCGCCCCCGCCCCCGTGTACGCGCCGTCGCCTATCGTCACAGGTGCGATCAGGGAATTGTCTGAGCCGACGCGCACGTGATCGCCAATGAACGTGTGCGACTTATGCACACCGTCGTAATTCACGAAGATCGTGGCGGCCCCGATGTTTGAGTGTTCGCCGATCGTCGCGTCGCCCACATAACTCAAGTGCGGCACCTTCGAGTGGTCGCCGATGCGCGCGTTCTTGGTTTCGACGAACGCGCCGATCTTGCCGCCCTCGCCCAACACGGTGCCTGGCCTGAGGAACGAGAACGGGCCAACCGTCGCGTGCGCGCCAATGACAGACCCGGAAGCGTGCGTGCGAGTCACCGTCGCGCCCTCGCCCACCGCGACATTTGTGAGGGTCGTATCTGGGCCCACGACGGCACCGGTGGCGACCGAGGTCGTGCCGTGGAGCTGCGTACCAGGAAGGATGGTCGAGTCGGGAGCCAACCTGACGGTCACGTCGACCCACGTCGTCGCTGGGTCGATGATCGTGACGCCTTCGCGCATCCACCGCTCGACAATCCTTGAGCGCAGGTTCGCGCCTGCGGCGGCGAGTTGAACACGGTCGTTGACGCCCTCGACCGCCTTTGGATCGGGCGCCAGGAAGGCGCCCACGCCGTGGAGGGCGGTCCTCGCGAGAGCGACCACGTCGGTGAGATACAGCTCGCCCTGGGAGTTGTCTGTCGACAGAGAAGCGAGAGTGTCTCTCAAGATCGCCGCGTCGAATACGTAAATCCCTGCGTTGATCTCGTCGATCGCCAGTTGCTCATCAGTCGCGTCCTTGTGTTCGACGATCGCGGCAAGCGAGCCGTCGGCATCGCGAACGATGCGCCCGTACCCGGCGGGGTTCGCCACTCGCGTGGTCATCACCGTCACGGCTCGCCCGCGAGCGACGTGATCGTCAAGCATGGCGGCGAGCAATTCGGTATCAACGAGGGGCACGTCCGCCGAGGTCACCACGATGGAGCCCGTCAACTGCGTCGACATGACCGTGTCGCGATCGTGTCCGTGAAAAGCGGCGGACGCCATGGCCTTCGCGTCGAGAGCGCTGAGACCGCACCACACCGCACGTCCCGTTCCGGGAATCTCGTCCTGATCCGCCATGAGGGCCTCGGGCGCTGCCACGAGCGCGTGCGGCGCCACAAGTTCCCTGGCGTGCCTCACGACGACGACGAGGCGCTCAGGGTCGAGGCCCTGGGCTGCGGCAATCGAGTGGTGAAGCAGCGAACGCCCGCCGATCGAGTGCATCACCTTGGGAGTCAACGAACGCATCCGGGTGCCCTCGCCTGCCGCGAGAATCATCACTGCGGCCGGTCGCGTTGCGCTCATCGCACCCCTTTGGCCTGGTTTCCGACCCCGAAGGGTTTACCTCAAGAAGTCTACCGTCGTGAGTTCCGCCCCCAGGATTCGAACCTGGACCGCAAGGCTCCAAAGGCCTGCATGCTGCCATTACACTAGGGCGGAAAGTTGTCCCTCGGGACCCCAGGCGCTCAATTCTGCCAGGAATCCGTGCACACTAGGACTGTGACAGACGAGGCGAAGCGGGTTCCACGTGCACGAATGACCGCACGCCAACGCCGCGAGCAACTCATCGTAGTGGCCAAAGCGCTCTTTGCGGAAAAGGGCTTCGAGGGCACCTCGGTCGAAGAAATCGCAGCGAGGGCGGATGTGTCCAAGCCCGTGGTGTACGAACACTTCGGCGGCAAGGAAGGCATCTACGCGGTGATTGTCGACCGCGAGGTGGAGGCCCTGCTCGGCGCGCTCTCCGGCGCGCTGGCGAGCAAGGCCCACCCAAGACAACTCGTCGAAAGGGCCGCACTCGCTCTCTTGGGTTACATCGAGGAATCCCCGGACGGTTTCCGGATTCTGGTTCGAGACTCGCCCGTCGCTCAAGCTGGGGGCACCTTCTCTTCGCTCCTTGGCGACGTCGCGGCACAGGTAGAGGTTTTGCTTGGAGACCAATTTTCCCGACGCGGGCTCAACCCGCTCGTGGCGCCCTTCTACGCGCAGATGCTCGTTGGTCAAGTCGCTCTCGCGGGTCAGCACTGGGCGGAAGTGCGCGAGCCTCCCAAAAACGTCATTGCCGCACACCTGGTCAACCTGGCGTGGAATGGGCTCAGCGCGCTTGAGCGTTCGCCCGAAATGTCCCGGCCCGCCTCCCCCAGCGACGCAGTCTCGCGCGCGACGCAGACATCGGGGACTCCTGCCCTAGATTGAGCGCTGAGGGAGCGGCAGAGCGCTCCCTCTCGAGAAGGAGAACTGCGATGCTTAAGGGCTTTAGAGACTTCATCATGCGCGGCAACGTCATTGACCTTGCCGTCGCGTTCGTCATCGGCTTGGCGTTCGCACCCATCGTTACCCGGATCGTTGAGGGCCTCATCACGCCGCTGATCGCACGTATCTTCGGCCAGCCCAACCTCGACAGCGTCGGCAACATCGACATCGGAAGAGGCGCGGTGCTGTCCTTCGGCCCCGTGTTGACCGCGATCCTCAATTTCTTGGCCGTCGCCGCCGCCGTCTACTTCCTGATCGTTGTTCCCATGAACAAGTTCAAGAAGCCAGCGGTGGTCGAAACGGCAGGCCCCACCGAGATCGACCTCCTGACAGA
Source organism: Demequina sp. (assembly GCA_043733605.1). Taxonomy (GTDB): domain Bacteria; phylum Actinomycetota; class Actinomycetes; order Actinomycetales; family Demequinaceae; genus Demequina. Next base: position 3,123 of record JAYTGI010000297.1, read on the forward strand.
AATTCGGGACGCGCTCCAGAAGTGACGCGAGGGCCTAACCCTCGAGGATCACGGTCCCCGTCGCGGGGCCGCTGGCGGTCACTACTGCGTCGGCGGCACCCGAGGCGCGCACGCTTTCGGCGATGGTCAAAGCGTGTTGTGAGCTCGCGGCGAGGGCTGCGATAGTCGGCCCGGAGCCTGAGACGACCACGCCAAGAGCGTCCGCGTCATACATCGTCTCCATGACCCCGTGCAGACGCGGAGCAAGCGACAAAGCGGCATCCTGAAGGTCGTTTGACAATGCCCGACCAAGCCACGCGGCGTCGCCAGCCATCAGCGCGCCCATAACCTCGGTATCTACACGAGGCACACCGACCGCGCGTTGGCCCCATGCGACCTGATCGTCAAACCGTGCGAACACGTCGGGCGTCGATAGGCCCTCGTGTTGCATGGCGAAGACCCAGTAGAAGTCGCCCCTGGTCATCGCGGGCGACAACTCATCTCCCCTTCCGAGCCCGAGCGCAGTGTGGCCGAGCAGCGCGAAAGGAACGTCGGCGCCCAGAGTGGCCGCCAGCCGATTGAGCTTTTCACGGGTGGCGCCGCAATGCCAGGCCTCCGCGCAAGCGACGAGCGCTGCGGCCGCATCGGCGCTCCCGCCTGCCATTCCGCCAGCGACAGGCACTCCCTTGAGGATGCTGAGGTCGATGCCGTCGGTGATGCCAAACTCGTTCCTCACCGCTTCCGCCGCTCGCCACGCAAGATTCGTGTGATCGAGGGGGACTTCGCCAATGTCGCTCGGCAAATCCGGACCCGCGACGACGCTCAATGTGATGAGCGCGTCGTCGCGCACCTCTGCCGTCACCGTTTCGTACAGGGATACCGCCTGGAAGACGGTCGCGAGTGGGTGGTAGCCGTCCTCTCCCCGCGGCCCCACCGAGAGCTGGAGGTTGACCTTTCCCGAGGCCCTCGCACGCACGCGCCGCCTTGCCTCAGACCCGAACGCAAGGCCGGCGGTCATCGCAACGCCTTGATCCCGGGCAACGCCTCTGCGATCCGCACAAAGCCCTCGATGCCGAGCTGCTCGCCTCGGGTGAGCGGCTCGATGCCCGCGGCACGCAGCGCCACCTCGGCCGCCGCGGCGGATCCCGCGACGCTCGCGAGCGCTCCTCGCAGCGCCTTGCGCCGCTGAGAGAACGCCGCGTCAATCACGGCAAAGACTGCCTCGCGCGGCGCCTCCGTGAGCGGCACGGCCCTGCGCTTCATCAGCACAAGGGCGGAGTCGACGCGCGGGACGGGCCAAAACACGGACCGCCCGACGTTGCCTGCTCGTCTCACGTCGCAATACCACGCGGCCTTTGCGCTGGGGATGCCATAGGTGCGCGACCCTGGGGGCGCCGCGAGGCGGTCGGCGACCTCGGATTGGACCATCACGAGAACGCGTTCAAGCGTGGGGAACGTCTCCAGAAAGTGGAGGATGACGGGCACCGAGACGTTGTAGGGAAGGTTGGCGACAAGCAAGGTTGGCGGCGTGCCGTTCGCCCCGTCGCCAAGTTCGCGTACGCGCAACGCATCGTCCTGAATGACCGTGAGTGCCGCCGCCTGTTCAGGAGCGCGCCTCGCCACCGTCGCGGGCAAAGCGTCCGCGAGGACCGGATCGATCTCGATCGCTGTGACCCTCGCGCCGGCCTCGAGCAAGGCGAGAGTGAGCGAGCCAAGCCCTGGCCCCACCTCCACGACGTGGTCGCTTGGTTGGACACCGGCGATGCGCACGATGCGCCTCACGGTCCCCGCATCGACCACAAAGTTTTGGCCCCACTTCTTGGTGGGGGACGCCCCGAGCGATTCGGCGAGGGTGCGGACGTCGCTCGGTCCCAGGAGATCGGCCACGTCGACCTAGTAAGAGTTGTTCTGAGTGAAATGGCCCCACGCGCCGCACGGCGTGCTGTACCTGCCCTTGATGTACGAGAGCCCCCATGCAATTTGCGTGGCGGGATTCGTTTGCCAATCCGCTGCGACGCTGCCCATCTTGCTTCCAGGCAGCGCCTGAGGAATCCCGTATGCGCCGCTCGACTTGTTCTCGGCCGTTTGCGACCAGCCCGATTCCCGCGACCACAGGTTGTCGAGGCAAGGCCACTCGTCACCCGTCCAGCCGTAACTGTCGAGCGCCATCTGCTGGCCGAGCGCCCTATTCGTGCCCCTCTGTACCTCCGTCGCAGGCGGGATCGTCAGCGCGCCCACCGCCACGATCTCGTCCGTTGGAGCGGATACGACAACCGAGAGGCCCTGAGTGCGGTCCACCTCGACTCCATTGACGGTGGTCACGATGTAGCTGACCATCTCAACGCCGGGAACACCGGTCTGCACCAGCCGACGCGTGCCGACCTTCGCGTTCACGTCTGGTTGTTCGATCGTGCCGTTCGCGATCGCGTTTTCAGACGCTACGGTCTTGACCTCGAGGTTGCTGTCGCTCGCTACCACGGGAGCGACCGCCTCGACCGTGGGGCGGCCCTGCGGTAGCCACCTGTGGGCGATATCCGCCGGTCCCGCCGTGGAGATACTCGTGGCCGCGATCACCACGATCACCAGCGAACCGCCCACCTGTCTGTAGGTGCGTAGGCGCGCGCGAGACTGCAAGCGGCGCTCTCGGCGGCCGCCTTCCGCGGGTGGCAGGTTCCTATATGACATGAAATCTCTCTGTGTGAACAAACAACACAACCCCCCTTTGTCTCACATCGGCGTGTCAAAGCGCAAACCCAAGGATTCCGATGTATCAGCGCGCGCGGGCTCACCAGGGGCCGTAGAGCGCCTCGGACGTCGCGTCGACGACCCGGCAGACCCTTTCAAGATCCGTGCACAGGACGTCTGCAACGGCACGCGCAATCGCGGCGGTCTGGGCGGGAGAGTTCACGGCGCCCCGTTGCGGGTGGGGCGTCAGGAACGGAGAATCCGTCTCGACGAGCACGCGCTCAAGCGGAGTGACTGCGAGGGCCCCGCGAAGCTCTCCCGCGTTCTTGAACGTCACGTTCCCAGCAAAACTCAGGTAATACCCACGTTCCACGCACATGTGCGCCATCGCGGCGTCACCGGAGAAACAGTGGAAGACCGTGCGCTCCGGCGCGCCATCGCGCTCAAGCACCTCGAGAACATCGGCGTGAGCATCGCGGTCGTGAATCTGCAATACGAGGCCCAGCTCCTTCGCGAGCGCAATGTGGTCGCGAAACGACCGCGTCTGAGCGTCGCGGCCTTCGGGCCCCGTGTGGTGATAATCAAGCCCCGTCTCGCCGATCACTCGGATGCGAGGCGAGCGGGCCAACCGCGCGATCTCGGCCAGAGCCTTGTCATAGCCGAGGCCAGACGGATGGGTGCCGTTCGCGTGGCGTGGAGCCTCATTGGGGTGCAGGGCCACGCCGCCGACGAGCCGCGGCTCGCGGGCCACCGCGTCGACGGTCCAACGAGCGGAGTCGATCTCGCAGCCCACCTGGACCGCGCGCGTGATACCCACCGCGGTCGCCTCGTCGAGTCGCTCGGTGACGGATCGCTCGGCAGCCCCTTCGTACCGAAAATCGAGGTGGCAGTGATTGTCGACAAGCGGACCTGGAAGCGAGACGGGTGGCGCGGCCCACGTGGCCGTCATCACGAAGCCGATCTCACGACTCGGAGCGCATCCGCTCAAGCTCTTGTTCGACGATGTCATCGTCGAGCTTGGTGAAGATGGGCACCGGCGGGGGGACGGAGGTTCCGGCGACCAGGTCGAGGCGCTTCCAGGTCCCCTGTTGCGCCGAATAGTCGCCCTCGATGATCGGGTAGCACCTAGCGGGGCGATCCAGGTCCTCGACCTCGCTGATGTGCGGCATCGGCGAGAACAGGCCAGTTCCGCCGAGCGCCTCGTGAACCTTCTGCGCGCTGTGAGGCAAGAACGGCGCCATCAAGGTATTCGCATCGGAAACCAACTGAGCGGCGACGCCCAGAACGGTTTTCATGCGTTCGGGGTCCGTCGTCTTCAGCTTCCACGGCGCCGTGTCCGCAAGGTACTTGTTCGCATCGCCGATGACGTGCATAGCCTCGCCGATCGCCTGGCGCTGCCGTTGGATGCCGATGAGCCTGCCCACCTCGTCGAAGCCGGCACTCGAGCGCTCAAGGGCGGCCCTGTCGATGTCATCCAGGTTGTCCAAGGCGGGCAAGGTCCCGACGTTCTTGTGCAGGAGTGACGCCGTGCGATTGACGAGGTTTCCCCAGCCTGCGACCAACTCGTCGTTGGTGCGGCGCTTAAACTCCGCCCAGGTAAAGTCGGCGTCGGACGTCTCGGGGCCTGCCACCGCGATGAAGTAACGCAGCGCATCGGGCTGATAACGCGCCATCATGTCGCGCACGTAGATAACGTGGCCGCGCGATGACGAGAACTTGTTCGACTCCATCGTGAGGAACTCGCTCGACACCACCTCTGTGGGCAGATTCAACTCGCCAAAGTAACCGGGATTGCCACCGCGGGCACCCTTGCCGTTGGCCGCAAGCAACTCCGCCGGCCAAATCTGCGAGTGGAACGTGATGTTGTCTTTGCCCATGAAGTAATACGAGAGCGCGGCAGGGTCGTTCCACCACAAGCGCCACATCTCGGGGTCGCCCTGACGGCGGGCCCACTCGATCGACGCACTCAGGTAGCCGATGACCGCGTCGAACCACACGTACAGGCGCTTGGAGGGGTTGTCCTCCCAGCCCATGAGTGGGACGGGAATGCCCCAGTCGATGTCGCGCGTCATCGCGCGCGGGCGCACGTCCTTGAGCAGGTTGAGCGAGAAATTGAGGACGTTTGGCCGCCAGCCGTTGCGCGCACCAAGCCATTCGGCGAGCTCCGCCGCGAGAGCGGGAAGGTCCAGGAAGAAGTGCTCGGTCTCGATAAACTTGGGCGTCTCGCCGTTGATCTTGGAGACGGGGTTGATGAGGTCCATGGGGTCGAGTTGATTGCCGCAGCTGTCGCACTGATCGCCGCGGGCGCCGTCGGAGCCGCAGATCGGGCACGTGCCCTCGATGTACCGGTCCGGAAGGGTGCGGCCGGTCGAGGGCGAGATGGCGCCGCGCGTGGTCTGAGCCACCATGTAGCCGTTGGTGTGCACCGAGCGGAAGAGCTCTTGGGCCACCGCGTAATGGTTGGCCGTCGTGGTCCTTGTGAAGAGGTCGTAGGTGAGTCCCAGCTGGACGAGGTCCTCGACGATGACCCTGTTGTAGCGGTCCGCGAGCTCTAGCGGGCTCACGCCCTCCCTCTCCGCCTGGACCAGAATCGGAGTGCCGTGCTCGTCCGTTCCAGACACCATCAAGACGTCGTGGCCGGCCATGCGCATGTATCGGCTGAACACGTCGGATGGCACACCGAAACCCGCCACGTGGCCGATGTGGCGGGGACCGTTCGCATACGGCCAGGCGACAGCGGAGAGGATGCGTGACATGGGGTTCATTCTAGCGAGGCGCTCGTTGGCGACCTGCCGATCCCGTCGCCTACGAGGAGGTGTCAGTTTCGCACTGGACGGCACGCATTGTGCAGCCTCACTATCAGGACGTTTCCGTCGCTAGGGTGAGTGTGAGATGCCGCTAGGGCGGGGACTCGGAGTTTATGACGACATCGCGTTGAATCGGTGACCAGAACAACGGAAGGTACTGCACCATGACGACAGAGCCAACACCCACACCTGCCACGGCCGGAGTGGTGGCGCAGGCGCCCAACCCGTTCGCTGGGATTCCTTCATCGGACCTGGTCAGAGACGCGTTGGCCCTCCTCCTGTTGCTGATCGCGTTGGCCATGCCGTGGAACTTTGATGTGGCATCGGGCGTGACGCACTCGACCGGACACATTGAGGTCATCCTCGTCACCCTCCTCTCCGTGGTGTCGCTGTCGCTGACATACCTCGCCCGCGCCCAGGTGTTCGGCGCCGGTGTCACGGCCGCCCAGGTCGGCCTCATCCGCGCCGCCGCCAACGCGCCGTACGCGATCGTCGTCGCGATCTACCTCATCCTCGACGTCTCCAAGGTGGGCGACAACTGGTACTCCGCGGGAGGTCTCGGCTATGGCGCGGCAATCGGCCTCTCCGGCGCGGCGCTTGCGGGTATGCCTCGCAAGATCGAGGCAGATGCCACTTCCGTTGGCGCGGTCCAGGCAACCGTGATGCGTCTTGCCGTAGTGAGCCTCGCGGTGTTGTGGGTCGTCATGTCGTTCATCAACTTCATCAACGTCTTCGTCGATTGGGCGCCCGTCGTTGACGACGTGTCGTCCACCGTGTCGCTCATGATCAGCGTGCTCATCGTTCTCGTTCCGCTTGCTTTGATCGCGGCGGGGCTCATCCGACGGTCGGCAGTCACGCGCACCGTGACTGTGACGGGTGGTGTCGTGGTCCTCGGGGCGGTGATCATCGACTGGTTCTCCGACTGGGATATCTCGGTGGGCGGCGTGGAGTCCGTGCACCGGCCCGTATTCGGACTCATCGCCTTCATCTCCTTGGGCGCACTTGCCTCTTCGCACCTATTCCGAGACTCCATGCGTCCCGTGGCGGATGTTCAGCGGTACGTGCGCTCAGCGGGGATCCTCCTCTTGGCACAGGCAGGCGTCGTCGTCGCCACTGCCATCATCACGGTCCTGGCGATCACCTCCGACGCCGTGTCCTCCACGGGCAAGGCCGTCGGCTACCTGTTCGCGCTCGTCATCATCGGCGCGATGGCCGCAGTGGCCTTCGCGCTCGTGCGTACCGGCGCGGCAGCGACCAGGCTTCTCTCTCTCGCGCTCACCGCAGGAACCATGATCGTCGGAATCGTCGCGGTGGTCTTGGTCAACAGCATGTCTTCCGTGGGCATCGTCGACCTGGTCTACGCGTTTGGACTGCCCACCGCAACCCTCGTGCTGCTTGTTGCGCCTACAAGCATGAGGGCGCATTACGGATCACTTTTGCCTGCGACTGCCGCACCCACCGCTGCGCCGCCCGCGCCGCCCGCACCGCCCGCACCTCCCGCACCGCCCGCACCGCCCGCACCGCCGGAGCCCGTCGCCCCCGAAGCCGTCCACCCCCTGGAGGCCGAGGCGGCAAACCCGGAAACCTCGGCACAGACGCTTTTCGAGATCGCGTCGAACATCCCTGAGCTCCGTGCCGCCGTCGCCGCGAATCCGTCCACGTACCCAGACCTGCTGACGTGGCTTGGCCAGTTGGGCGATCCAGCCGTGGATGCCGCGCTTCATGCGAGGGATGCCTAGGCGCCCCTACGTGGCGGAACGCGCCTCGACCACCGCGGCGTAGAGGTCTCGCTGCGGCACGCCAAACGTCGCGGCGAGATCAGCCACGACCGCCTTGGCGCGTTCGCCCACTGCAATCCGGCGGAGCGCCTCATTCACGATTGATTCCAGCGTGGGCGCCTCCATGGGTCGCCCCGCGACCACCACCACGATCTCACCACGCGGCTCGGACTCCGCTGCCCAGGATGCGAGTTCTGCGAGCGTACCCCTGCGTGTCTCCTCGAACCGCTTGGTGATCTCGCGAGAGACGGAGGCGCGGCGCTCACCTCCCAAGGCGAGCGCCATCGACTCGAGAGTTGCGGCGACCCTGTGGGGAGCCTCGAAGAAGATGAGCGTCCGCTGCTCGCCTGCGAGGGCGGCGAGGGCGGCCGCCTTCTCGCCCGCCTTTCGAGGCAGGAAGCCCTCAAAAGCGAAGCGATCCGTCGGTAGTCCAG
>JAYTGI010000298.1:0-4065 GCA_043733605.1 Demequina sp.
GGGCACTTCGAGCAGCGAGTCGATGTCGAGGTCGGGAACCTCGTCGTGCAGGTCGGAGGCGAGCGAAAGAAGTAGGTCGTGAGTCTCCTCAACGACCTCCGCGATGCGCGAGTCGGGCCGGTCCACCTTGTTGACGACGATGATGACGGGCAGGTGCGCGGCAAGAGCCTTGCGCAGCACAAAGCGCGTCTGGGGCAGGGGACCCTCCGAGGCGTCGACGAGGAGGACGACGCCGTCGACCATCGACAGTCCGCGTTCGACCTCGCCGCCGAAGTCGGCGTGGCCGGGGGTGTCGATGACGTTGATGGTGACACCGCCTGGGATCGAGGCCGTGCCCGTGTAGCGAATCGCGGTGTTCTTCGCGAGGATCGTGATGCCCTTTTCGCGTTCGAGGTCACCCGAATCCATGGCACGATCGGTCACATGTGCGTGCTCGCCGTACGCGCCGCCCTGCACCAGCATGGCGTCGACGAGGGTGGTCTTGCCGTGGTCAACGTGGGCGACAATTGCGACGTTGCGCAGGTCAGAGCGCAGGGGCATGCGAAGAACTCGTTTCAAGTTGGGGCGCGGGCCCGAAGCGGGACCACCTATCATTCTACGACGCAAAGGCGTCTCCAGACGTCTGCTTAGACCTGCCGCCCTGTGCGGTAGATGTGCTAGCGCACCTGAAGGTCCTCGACGGACACGACATCGGCATCGGCGAACGCGGGGGAATTGACGGCACACACCCCTGTTGCATCCATCACGATGGGGCACGTAAAGGTCAAGTCGTTGCCCTCACGATGCAACAGCTTGGAACCACCCTGCGCGACCGACAACCACATCACGGCAGTTGCCGCAAGAAGCACGGTAAAGACACGCTTCATTGGTTGAGAGCGCATGGACCTGCGCACTCAAATCCTTTATCCCAGCCTCTTGGGGTCGATGGGAAGCACGAACGTTCCGTCAGAAAGGTCTGTCATGGCACTACTCGCGCCACTGCGTCGTCGCACCGACTCATCGCAGCACTCACTCTTGTCCCACGCCTCCTCCACGACAGCGATTCTCGAGTCCCTGACAACGTGTGTGTTTGTGTCCGACGCGCAGGGCACCATCGTCTACGCGAACAAACTCGCCGTTGCCAAGATGCGAGAGATCGAGGAGCAGACGCGTATCGCGTTTGGTGTTGACGCTACGAACCTCATCGGCTCCCCCCTCTCTGCCTTCCACCAGGCGGGCGCGTCGTCACTAGAGACCTCCGGCTACCCGAGGACGAGCACCCTCAGGTTCGGCGGTGTGACACTCAACTCCGTGGCCGGCCCATTCGCCGACGAGCGCGGCAACGTGCTCGGCGTGTGCGTGACGTGGGACAACGATTCGAGCGCAGCGGCCATGCGCGAGACCTCCTCGGCGACGTCGACCCGACTGTTGGCTCTAGGCGATTCTCTCGAGACACTCACTACCCAGTTGACTCTCCAGGCGTCTGACACGTCCGAAGGCGCTCAGACGGCGGCCGCGGCCGTCGAGGAAATGAGCGCCTCGGTCCAGGAAATCGCAAACTCGGCCACCCAGGCAGTCACCGTCGCGCGCGAAGCCGTGATTGCCGCGAGCACCGCGTCGGACCGTGTCGCCCAGCTCGACCTGTCGAGCCAAGAGATCGGCGTGGTCGTCAAGCTCATCACCTCGATTGCGGAGCAAACCAACCTGCTGGCGCTCAACGCCACCATCGAGGCGGCTCGTGCGGGTGAGGCGGGCAAGGGATTCGCCGTGGTGGCGTCCGAGGTGAAGGAGCTCGCTCGCGAGACCGCCGACGCCACGCAGCGCATCACCAAGATGATCGGCACGCTCCAGGAGGACAGTTCTCACGTCACGACCGCCCTGACCGCAATCACCGACCTCATTCACCAGATCTCGGATGCACAGACCTCGATCGCAGGCGCCGTCGAGGAGCAAAGTGCGACCACCAATGAGATCAGCCGCTCGGTCAACGACGTGGCGCAGACCGCCGAGGCGACCACCCACGACATCTCCGCGATTGTGGACCAGCTGGACCTCGTCCACGACGCGTCGAAGGCGCTGCGCAACGCGTCTGCAACGGACTAGAACGCGGTCATTCGCAAAGACGGGGTTCGCCGTTCACAGGACGGCGGGCCCCTTTTGCGCGTGGCGCACTAACGTGTTCTCATGACGATTCTGCACCTCGCGCTCGAATCCGACTGGAAGGCGGCCGTCGCCGCTGGTACCTATCGCGTCTCGACCAGGGGCCTCACGCTTGACGACGTCGGCTTCATTCATTGCTCCACTCCCGACCAGGTTGCGGGCGTCGCCGCGCTGTTCTACGCCGATGTCACGGCACCGCTGCGGTTGCTCGCGATCAACGCCGACGCCGTGCGGGCAGCGGGCACCGAGCTCGTGTTCGAAGACGGCGGCGACGGGGACATGTTCCCTCACATCTACGGTCCCATCGACCCCGCGTGGGTCCGTGAGGCAACGCCCGCGCGCATCATGAACGGCCTACTCGTCGTGGGCTAGCAGACGGCCTGTTAGTACACCGCGGATTCGGCTTGTTCTGGTGAAACCTCGAACGCCGGTATCTCGTGGTTTTGGGGCATCGCGGCAGCCTCGTCCCACGACGCCTCGGCCAACTCGGCCAACTCGGCCATCTCCGCCATCTCCGCCAACTCGGCCAACTCGGAGTCGACGTCTAGTTGCACGTCCTCCAGCGGGACCATCATCGTGTCAAGCGCGGCAATCGCGATGGCGGGCTCGCCCACCTTGACCACGATGACACCTGCGAGCACGAGCGCTGCGCCTGCCATCTGAATCGGCAGCGGCGTCTGGCCCAACAACAGCCAGGCAAACGTCGCGGCGGCGATGACCTCAACGAGCGAGACGAACGAGGCGAGGCGCGCACCAAGCGCGCGGGTTGCCGCAATGCCGGCCACGTATGAGAGGCCCGCGGTCACAACGCCAAGCGCAAGCGCGACGACCCACCACGGCACGTCGACGCCCCGGAACGCGACGTCGCCAGTTGTCATAGCGAACGGCAGCACTCCCGTCAGGGCCGCGGTGATGAGTACGACTGAGGCGACGGCCACTCCCCCAGCGGCGAGCGCGATGGGCGGCAGCCCGTTTGACTCGTCGGCACCCATCACGAAGTACGCGGCGGCGCCCACCATGGCGCCAAGCGCCCACGCAACGCCCACCAAGTCGATCGACTGGCCTCCGATGATGTCGAGCAGCAACACGAGCCCGACCGCAGCGATCACCGCGCCAATCACCGTCACGCGCGTGGGCCGGTTGCCGTGGCGGGCCCACAGCCACAACACGACGGCAATCGGCGCTGTGTATTCGACCAGCAGCGCGACGCCAACGTCGAGCCTCGCGACGGCGAGGAAATAGAACAATTGGGCTGCGGCGACGGCGAGCACGCCGTAGACGACGATCACTGCCGCCCCCTTGCGGAGAAGGTGCCAGCGCCCGCGCATCGACAGAATGCCGGGAACAATCATGAAGATGGCGGCCACAGTGACGCGGACGATCGTGGCGGCACCCGCCGTCCAGCCGATGTCCATGAGGCCGCGAGCGAGCGAGCCTGACAACCCAAACGAAGCGCAAGCGATGAGTGCCAGGGGGATTCCTCTGGCAATCGCCGAGCGCGGCGCGTCAGGAGTCATTGCGGTCATGGCTCATGACATTAGCGGCAAGATGCTAATGTGTCAAAATGCCTTTCACTCATGACACCGCCGAGGCGCTCGACGCCGCGGTGTGGCTGGTGAATTCGCGCAAGGAGCCCGACACCTTGACCACGCTCGAGGAGGTGATCGGGTTCTTTGACCAGTTTGGATATTCGGGAAGCCGGCCCACGGCGAGCGATGTCGCGCCGCTTCGGGAGGCGCGCCCTCGCTTGCGAAAACTCCTCACGGCAACACGCGACGCCGCCGTTCCCATGGTGAACGCGATCCTTGCACAGGCACGGGCGGTCCCCCGCTTGGTGCGCCACGGCGATGCCGACTGGCACATTCACGCGACCAGCGACGACCGCCCGCTCGCGGAGCGCATCGAGGTGGAGACCGCCATGGCGAT
>JAYTGI010000299.1:0-4064 GCA_043733605.1 Demequina sp.
GCGGCGCCAATTGCAATGAGGATGCCGGCAATGACCAGGATTGCGCCGCCCACGACGAGCGCGGCCAGCCAAGCGGGCCACACCTGCGCGAGGCCAATCACGGCTGCGGTCAGGAACACTCCCGTGGCGAAGAACATGAAGGTTGCCGCCACCGCGACGAATGCGGCGCCGATGCCGAGGCCCTTGGCCTTCGTCTGCATTTCCAGCTTCGCGTCGTCGAACTCGCTTCGCAGGATTCCCGTGACGCGACCAGCGGTCGCCGCCACCAGGGCGTTGACAACGTACTTGCCGAAGCCTCCGGACATCATGGTTCCTCCTAGGTGTGTCCCTTAAGTACACCTGGTATCGGTACGTGAGCGCAAACGCGTGAGGCCAGCATCACGGAAGATTTCCGACGCTCGGCGTACGAGCGCTACTGAAGGGGAGCATCGGTCGGGAGCGACAAGGGCCCGCAACGGCGCACGACGGCGCTCAATCTCGCAGGTTGCGCTCCGCGCACACGGCGCGCCAAGTGGTGGCATGATATTCGAGCCCCGTTTTGGGGTGTCCCTCGTGTCTGGAGAAGTGCGTGGCCAAGCCTCGGATCATCGACTTCCCTGCCGTCGTCCCCGGCATCGTTGACAGCCCTGAGCCGGCCACCCGATTCGGACGTTGGCTCCTCAGGGACCGCGTGCAGCCAAGCGGCCCCGAGTCGATCGAGGGTCACACCGCGACCCACGCGTGGTGGAAGGTCATGGCACTCACCGGCGTCGACTACTTCTCCACGCTGTCCTACCTGCCAGGCATTGCCGCGCTCGCGGCGGGCGCGTTGTCACCCCTCGCGACGCTGCTCATTGTGGCGCTGACCCTCGTGGGAATGCTCCCCATGTACCGGCGCGTCGCCAAGGCCAGCCCCCACGGCCAGGGTTCGGTCGCCATGCTCGAACGCCTGTTGCCCTTCTGGCAGGGCAAGTTGTTCGTCTTGGTGCTCCTCGGGTTTGTCGCGACCTCCTGGATCATCACCATCACCTTGTCCTCTGCCGACGCCACGGTTCACCTCTTGCAGAACCCCTTCGTCCCGCACGCGTTGAGCGGTCAAGGCGTGCTCATCACTGTCGTCCTGCTCCTGATTCTCGGCGGGGTGTTCCTGATGGGATTCACGGAGGCCGTCAACATCGCGATCCCTGTCGTGGCCCTGTTCCTGGTGGTCAATGGAGCCGTGATCGTGGCCGGGTTCATCGAGCTAGCTCAGAGTCCCGTCGCGATCGACGATTGGATCTCGGCGCTCACGAGCGGTGGGGGAGGCTGGAACGGCATCGTCATGCCTGCCTTCCTTGCCTTTCCGCTTCTGGTGCTGGGACTCTCGGGGTTCGAGACGGGCGTGAGCATGATGCCCCTCATTGCGGCGAACGGAGCGACCCTCGCAGAGCGGTTGGCGTCGCGGATTCGCAACACCAAGCGCCTGCTCACCGCGGCCGCGGTCATCATGAGCGTCTTCCTCATTTCGTCGAGTCTGGTCACCACGATCCTCATTCCCGCCGCGCAGTTTGAGCCTGGTGGAGAGGCCAATGGCCGTGCGCTAGCGTTTCTCGCACATGGACTCCTTGGAGAGTTTTTCGGCACCGCCTACGACATCTCCAGCATCCTCATCCTCTGGTTCGCTGGCGCGTCGGCGATGGCGGGGCTCATCAACATCGTTCCCCGGTATCTGCCGACATATGGCATGGCGCCGGACTGGAGTCGTTCGGTGCGCCCCGTGGTGATCGTGTACACGCTCATCAGCGTCTTCATCACCATCGGCTTCCATGCGAACGTCGACGCCCAGGCGGGCGCGTACGCCACCGGCATCCTCGCGATGATGGTGTCGGCTGCGGTTGCCGTGACCATCAGCGCGTTCCACAAGAAGCAGAAGGTCGCCCGGGTGGGTTTTGCGGCATTGACGGTCGTGTTGGGTTACGCGCTCGTTGAGAACGTCCGCGAGAAGCCGGACGGCATCGCGATCTCCGGGCTCTTCATCCTCGGCATCATCATCATCTCGCTCGTCTCGCGAGTCACCCGCTCGACAGAGTTGCGTGCCACGAAGGTCGAATTCGACGAGAGGGCGCAAGAGTTCGTCGAGTACACCATCGGTTTCGACGGCGCGATCAACATCATCGCCCACAAAGTGCGCCCCGGTCTCAAGTCCAAGTTTGCGGCCAAGGAACGCGAGCAGCGCGTCTTCGTCGCGGCAGGTGCGGACGTGATATTCCTCGAGGTGGATCTCATCGACCCCTCCGAGTTCGAGTCGGTACTCTTCGTGAAGGGCTTCGAGGTCAACGGGCGCAAGGTGCTCCGGACGCAGAGTCCTGCCATTCCGAACGCGATCGCAGCCGTGCTCTTAGCGTTGCGTGACGGGTCGGGCGCCGTGCCGAACGCGTTCTTCCAATGGTCAGAAGGCAACCCGATCGCGCACTTGATGCGGTACCTCATCCTCGGCAAGGGCGATACCGCCCCCGTCGTGCGTGAGATCATCCGTGAGGCAGAGCCCAACCCCAAGCGCCGCCCCACGATCCACGTGAGCTGAGGCGCAGGCATCGGCGTCGGGAACAACAAAGGCCCCCGCAAGCGAGGGCCTTACTGGTGGCTCCGACGGGCGTCGATCCCGTGACCTCACGAGTTTCAGTCGTGCGCTCTACCAACTGAGCTACAGAGCCTAAGAGGTTGCCCTCCCTTGCAAAGAGGGCCCCTTCCGTGAAAGGGGCCCACCAGCCGCGACCCTGACGGGACTTGAACCCGCGACCTCCGCCGTGACAGGGCGGCGCGCTAACCAACTGCGCTACAGGGCCAAACGGTCTCCGAGGAGACCAGAAAAAAGTGTAAACCATGTCCGATGAACCGGAGTACCCCCAACGGGATTCGAACCCGTGCTACCGCCGTGAAAGGGCGGCGTCCTAGGCCGCTAGACGATGGGGGCCGAGCTGCGAAAATGCCTGGGTGACCATGATAGGGGTCTGCGGCGGTGCCGGTCCACTTGCGTCGCAGTCTGCGCGCGTGACCCCCACAATGGACCCATGGTGCAGATGTCGAGCGAGGACTTCGAGCAAGCAGTCGACGACGCCATCGAACTCGTGCCTGGCGAACTGCTCGACTTGGTCGACAACGTCGTGATCCTCATCGAAGACGACTCACCTGACGGCGACCCGGAGCTTCTTGGCCTCTACGACGGGGTCGCTCTCACGGATAGGGGGAGCGACTGGGGATTTGGCGAGCTTCCCGATCGCATCTTCATCTATCGCAATCCAACGCTCTCGATATGCGACACGGTTGACGAGGTGAGGGATGAGGTCGCCGTCACGGTGGTGCACGAGATCGCCCACCATTTTGGTATCGACGACGCACGCCTGCATGCACTCGGGTGGGGCTAGCGGCCTCACGGCTCACAGATTGTTGCCGTTCCCTGAGCGACCAGGCCTCCCCGTGAAGAACTCACTACTGAACTTACCCGCCCTGGCACGGCGCCGCAAGCGAACTTGATCGTCGGTCGCTCGAGTAGTGAGTTCTTCACTGCCCACTGCCTGGACTCTGCGTTGGGGGCAGCTGGGCCTCGTCGTCGCCACAGAGTGTTGTATCCCCAGGCCGGTCTTCATCACTCCTCTCCACAGGCCTCGTGCGCCTGGGCGCCCGCGCGCGCGCTCCGTGGCCACACTTCGAGGCATGGCCCCTGAACACGTCCTCGCCTTGCTGGGTGGAGTAGCGACTCGTCAGGAACTGCGCAGATACGGTGTCACGTATCGACGCATCGGGATGGCGGTTGCGTCAGGCACAGTGGTGCGTGTGAGACAAGGCGTTTACGCGATCCCACTCGCCGACGCAGTGTCCATCGCCAGGGTCGCGTGGAAATGCGAACCCACATGCCTGACTGCTGCGCGGCGCCTCGGTCTACCGATCTCATCGCACGACGACAGGCTGCACATGGCCGCGCAGAGTGACCGCAGCACGGCGCGCCCCAACGCGTGGCCTCCCCCAGCGATCGTCGTCCACATGGCGCAGGCATTTGGTCGAGGGCCGGTGAGTGCCGCTGCCGTCATCGACTCGACGTCACGCTG
>JAYTGI010000300.1:0-10768 GCA_043733605.1 Demequina sp.
TCAACCGCCGTCGCGCCGTCGAACCAGCGGTGGTTGATTCGAGCGACGATTTACACCGAGGCGGCGTCGGTCGGGAGGCGGTCGCCGTCCATTGACCACCAGTCGATCGGGATGTGCCCGTAGGCGATCGGGATGGTGTCGAGACGGGCGTCCGCGCAATGCACGCGATACTCGCCGACGAGGGCTCCGTGGTTACAGTGCCACGAACCGCACTGCAGAAAGTGCCCGTACGAGCCCGCGGCGTTCACTGGAATCCGGAGAAGCTCCGACGGGTAGTTGATCGTCGTCCACTCCTTGGAAATCGTGCCGGAGAGCTGGACAAGACCCGACACCGTGAAAGGGAACCCGGCAAACGCGGTCAGTCCCTGTGGCACGGTCGCGCATCGGTGAGATCATTTGACCGTATGTTCGGTGGCGGAATGCGCGTCGGAACGAAAGCCGCTGGCGCGATGTGGTGCCGTCGCGGATCGATCACGGGCGTTACCACAACGGGACGGACGCGTGAGACGCGAGTTGCTTGAGAGAATTGATCGACGAAAGGGGCTCCCATGTCCGTGCTCATCTCCGTCGCCGATCTCGCCAAGGCGCTCGCTCGCGGCGACGAGCCGCTCGTGCTCGACGTGCGCTGGTCCCTCGCTGTGCCAGACGGCAGGCCCGCGTATGCCGCGGAGCACCTTCCTGGCGCCATCTACGTGGATCTCAACGAGGACCTCGCCGCGCCGCCGAGCGCAGCCGAGGGCAGGCACCCTTTGCCCACCCAGGGCAGCTTCGAGCGTGCCGCGCGCGCATGGGGCTTGGCGGACGGGGAGGCCGTCGTTGTCTACGACGATGCGTCCGGGATGGCCGCCGCGCGCGCGTGGTGGTTGCTGAGGCACGCGGGGGTGCGCGACGTGCGCATCCTGGACGGGGGCCTCGCCGCGTGGAGAGGGGAAGATGCCCCGCTGGAAAGTGGCGAGATTCACCCGGTGGCGACCGACATTGAGCTCTCGTGGGGCCACATGCCCGTCGTCGACGCCGACGTGGCCGCCGACGTACCAAGCGGGGGCGTCTTGCTCGACGCCCGCGCGGGCGAGCGCTATCGCGGTGAGACGGAACCCATCGATCCCAGGGCGGGGCACATCCCAGGCGCGGTGAGTGCGCCCACTCAGGACAACCTAGGCGAAGACGGGACCTTTCTCGCGGCCGATGCCTTACGGTCCAGATTCGTCTCGCTCGGGGTCGACGGTTCGCGCCCCGTCACGGTGTATTGCGGCTCCGGAGTCACCGCGGCGCACGAGATCGCGGCGCTCGCTGAGGCGGGAATCGAGGCGGCCCTGTACCCCGGCTCATGGTCACAATGGGCGAATGATGAGGAGCGACGCGCGGCCACAGGAGCGGAGCCCGACGACGATTCTTGGTTCTAGCCGAGCCCGCAGTCTCCCTCTGTGACGCTGCTGCTCTTCGCTTGCCAAGACCTGATGACGCGTTCCGTGGCCCCTGCGCAGGCAAGACGACGTGGCGGTTGAGTAGACGACCTGGCCGCCAAATCCGTCGCGGTTGAGGAGTCGATACGGGCGTCATTCGCGCTCCGAAGGCATGTTCATCAATCTTTCATGTTCGCCGTCATTTTGGGCACCCTGAAGGCCTCACAATATTCGCCATGACCATCGTCACACTGGAGCCCCTAAGCCTCGTCGAAGCCGAGGCGGAAATCCATGCGCACATCTTCTCGCGCGCCGCCGAAGAAGACCACGAGGCGAAAATGCGCAGGGTCGCGAAGGCCCTCGGCTACCTGGGCGATCCCCAAGATGAACTGCGCGTGATCCACGTAACGGGCACCAACGGCAAGACGTCGACGAGTCGCTTGGCAGCTTCGCTCCTGAGCGCTCATGGACTCAGAGTCGGGCTGTTTACGTCGCCGCATCTGCACAGCTTGCGCGAGCGCATTCAGGTGGGAGGCGACCCCCTTGACCAGGCGGAGCTCGTGCGGTTGTGGCACATCGTGGCGCCCGCGATTCACGGGGTCGATGCTTACTCGGCGCGCATCGGCGGCCCGCGAATGAGCTTCTTTGAGGTGCTGACCGTTTTGGGCCTGGTCGCTTTCGCCAGGGCCCGCGTGGACGTTGCGGTGATCGAGGTGGGGATCGGTGGCGCTCGCGACGCGACCAACGTGTGCGAGGGTGAGGTCGCCGTGCTTACGCCCATGGGGATCGACCACAGCGACTACTTCGGCGGCACTCTTGAGGGCGTAGCGAGGGAAAAGACGGGCATTATCAAGCCGCGGGCGACCGTGGTCACCGCCGTCCAGGCCGAGGAGGTCGCGTTGATCGTGACTGCGGTCGCGTGTCGCAAGGGCGCCACCGCGGTGCGGGAGGGTGAAGACATGTCGGTCATTTCCGTCGCGCCAGTGCCCGGTGGTCAAGTGATGACCCTCGCGACCGCTGCCGACACGTACCCGGATCTCTTTTTGCCGATGCACGGCACCTTCCAGGCGCACAACGCCCTTCTCGCTCTCGCGGCGGTCGAGGCGTTTGTGGGGCGCGGCGTTCCTTGCGCTCTCGATGCGGGAACCGTGGCCGCGGGCTTCGCATCGGCATCGTCTCCAGGCAGGCTTGAGGTCGCGTCGACTGCACCGCTCGTGGTGCTTGATGCAGCGCACAACCCCCATGGCATGGCGGCCCTCGCAGGCGCCGCGCGGGAGGTTCTGGGTGATCGGCCCACCGTTGGCGTCATCGCGGTGCTCGAGGACAAGGATGCGAGAGGCATCCTCGAGGGATTGTCCACGCTTGTCGATCGCGTGGTCGTCACGCGCACTTCCTCCGAGCGGGCGCTGGCGGTCGACGAGCTGGAGAGGCTCGCCGTCGACGTATTTGGCGCCCACCTGGTTTCCGCGGCTGCCGACGTCGCGCTCGCGGTCGCCCAGGCGCGCGAGCTCGCGGGCGTGCACGGCGCGGTTCTCGTGACCGGATCGATCACACTCGTCGCTCAGGCGCGCGAGTTGCTGGGCATGACGCTGCGAGGGATCGAGCAGGCGGGAGACGCCGCCTCGGTGCCCGCTTAGTTCGCGTGTGTCTCGGCGCGCAAGCGTTTTTGGGGCTGGTGCCCTGGCATCGGCGTGGGACACTGTGGCCGTGACTGATCGCGAAGCCAGCGCAGCCCTAGACAAGGCCGAGCGCGAGATCTACGCCCACATCCTCTCGAGGAACCCCGAACACGACTTCGAGCCGACGCTCGATCGTGTGCGCGAGGCCTGCGACCTCCTGGGCAATCCCCAGGAGGCGTTCCGAGTGATTCACATCACCGGGACCAACGGCAAGACGTCGACGGCGCGCATGGCGGAATCGCTTGTGCGTTCGCTCGGTTTGCGTACTGGCCTCTTCACATCGCCTCACCTTACGAGCGTGCGCGAGCGCATCCAGATCGATGGCGAACCCATCTCCAAGCAGGCATTCATCGACCTGTGGGCCGACGTGTCGCCAATCCTCGCTCTGGTTGACGAACGCTCGGCCGAGCGAGGCGGGCCGCGCATGAGCTTCTTCGAGGTGCTCACCGTCTTGGCCTTCGCCGCCTTCGCCGATGCTCCGATCGACGTGTGTGTGCTCGAAGTGGGCATGGGAGGCTCATGGGACGCGACCAACGTGGCCGATGCCGATGTCGCCGTGATCGGACCGATCGCGCTCGATCATGAGAACTGGTTGGGGCACTCGCTCGAAGAGATCGCCTCCGAGAAGTCAGGGATCATCAAGCCAGGCAGCGCGGTCGTGGTTGCGAGCCAGGCCGAATCGGCGATGAGCGCACTCGAGCCTGCATTCCCGGGTGCGCGCGTCGTGTGGCACATGGGCATTGAAGGGGAGGGCGCCGACATCGAGGTTGTGGAGAGGCACGCCGGGGTGGGCGGCCAGCTCGTCACTCTGCGCACTCCAGGCGCGACGTATGAGGGAGTCTTCATCCCGCTGTTTGGCGCGCACCAGGCCCGCAACGCCGCGATGGCGCTCGCCGCGGTCGAGGCGCTCATGGCCGACGGGGGCGACGAGGGCTCGCTGCCGCCAGGCGTTGTCGAGCAAGGGTTCGCAAGGGTGACATCCCCAGGAAGGCTCGAGACGATCCGTCGCTCGCCCACGATCGTTGTTGACGCCGCTCACAACCCCCATGGCATCGACGCTGTGGCCGAGGCCATCGAGGAGTCCTTCGGGTTCTCGACGCTCGTTGGCGTCGTGTGTGTGCTCGACGACAAGGACGCGGACGGCATCCTCGCTGGGCTCGAGCCGTTCCTTGACGAGGTCGTCATTACCAAGTCAACGTCGCCCAGGGCAATGGATGTCAACGAGTTGGGCAAGATCGCCGCCTCCCACTTTGGCGAGGACAGGGTGACCATTCAGGCGGACCTTCCCAGCGCCCTCGATCAGGCGGTCCAGATTGCGGAGGCCGACGATGACATGACCGGTGGCGTCCTCGTGATCGGCTCGATTTCGCTGGTTGCGGACGTGCGCATCATGATAGGCGCCGACCGCAAGTTGGGGGAGCGGCGGCAATGACGGCCGCCGCGGAACCGAAGCAGCAGCGCTCGGCGCTTGTCATCTTCACGCAGACGACGCTATTGCTTGAGGCGCTTGCCACCTTCTTCGCCGCTCTCGTCGTCTGGGGGCTTGGCAATGCCGATGTGATCAGTGTGTCTCCCGGCTTCGTGTGGGTGGCGGGTTCCGCTCTCGCTGCGGGCTTTGCGCTTGCGTCTTCGCGCGCGTCGGCACGATGGGGCAGGTGGCTTGGCTGGGCGTTGCACGCCCCGCTCATCGCAGGAGGGGTTCTCGTGCCAGCGATCGCCTTTGTTGGAGTGATGTTCTTGTGCGTCTACGCGGTCGGGGTACGGTGGGGAAGCAGGATTGATCGCGAACGCCTGCTACGTGCAGGGGCCCAAGGAGGGGCAGAGTGAACGGCTTTTTGAGGCGCATGGCAGGTGCGTTCGTGATTGGCGTTTTGGGCTTGTGCATCGCGTTCTATTCGCTTGAGCGCTTGTCACTCATCAATCTGGCAACCTCGCTCCAGCAAGATGATGGCAAACCGCCTTTGACAGTGACCTTCTCGCTCTTCGGCGGGCTCGCCGTCTTGAACCTCGCGCTTTTCTACGCAGTGTCTCGGTGGGCGAAGTATCTCAGGACCCACCCCCGAACCACCCAGGCTCCCGCGTGGCTCCTGATCGGCACCTTTACGGTCGCGGGCGCGGCAATGGTGTGGGCCCTTGCGACCCATGCGGGGTGGTTGCGACTTCAAGAATCGGTGCCGCTCAGCGTTCAATGGGGATACATCGCGTTCCAAGTGGTCGCGGCGGCCCTCGTTCTCGTGTCCCTCGTGTTGCTCGCGGCGCGTTGGTCGCCCGGCTACAAGCCCATGGCAATCGATGTGCAGGGCCGAAGCGCCTAAGGGCCCGACAATGACCGCGGACGCGGCCTGAATGGGTTCAGACCCGCTAGACGACGAGCGCCGAATGGACCAAGTGACCGGCAAGCACGTCACGCCCTGGCAGGGCTCCGATCTCAAGCAAGAATCCGAACTGCACGGAAGCCGCTCCAGCGCGCTCGAGAAGGTCGGCAACAGCAAGCGCGGTGCCTCCTGTGGCGAGAACGTCGTCGATCACGAGCACGCGCTTCCCTTCGATTCCTTGAGGATTGAGGGTCAGCTCCGAGGATCCGTACTCGATCGTGGCGTCCGCCTCCAAGAGCTCACCGGGGAGTTTGCCCTTCTTGCGCACCATCGTCATGCCGATCCCCAAATCCTGGGCAATGACGGGGGCAAAGATGAAGCCCCTCGCGTCCACTCCCGCTATCACGTCGACACCCTCGCCCGGTGGCGGCGTGAGCGCGTCGCACGCGGCCCTGAACCGTTCTGGGCTCGCCAGGATCGGCGCGATGTCGTAGAACAGGACACCCGCCACGGGAAAGTCGGGGAAGGTGTCGAAATCGTCGAGCGTGATCATGGGGCAATCCTGGCACGGCGCGCGGCCAGGTCCGGCGGGCCCTGCGTCACCAGTGTGCGCACGTTAGGCTCGCTTCATGACAGAACGCACCCTTATCTTGGTCAAGCCCGACGGAGTGAAGCGCGGCCTCTCCGGCCAGATCCTCTCGCGCGTCGAGGCCAAGGGCTACACCCTTGCGGCCGTCGAACTGCGGGTGGCAACGGCGGAGCTCCTCGCTCAGCATTACCACGAGCACTTTGACAAGCCATTTTACGAGTCGCTCGTCGAGTTCATGCTTTCCGGCCCCACGCTTGCGATCGTGGCCGAGGGCGACAGGGTCATCGAAGGTTTCCGCTCGGTTGCTGGAGCGACGGACCCGACGGTGGCAGCGCCGGGAACGATCCGCGGCGATCTAGGGCGTCAATGGCCAGCCAAGGCGCTTCAAAACCTGGTGCATGGGTCCGATAGCCCCGAATCTGCCGCGCGCGAGATCGGCATCTGGTTCCCGGGTTTGTGAGGCCTGCGCGTTCGCCCTTCACTAGACTCGGCCCGTGCACCTCAAATCGCTGACGCTTAGGGGCTTCAAGTCCTTCGCCTCCGCGACCACCCTGGAATTTGAACCGGGCATCACCTGCGTCGTTGGGCCAAACGGTTCCGGCAAGTCGAACGTGGTCGACGCCCTCGCGTGGGTCATGGGCGAACAGGGAGCCAAGACCCTTCGCGGCGGCAACATGTCCGACGTGATCTTCGCAGGCACCGCAGGGCGACCGCCTTTGGGTCGCGCCGAGGTGGCGCTGACGATCGACAACTCTGACGGCGCGCTGCCGATCGAGTACTCCGAGGTGACGATCAGCCGCACGTTGTTCCGCTCGGGCGGCTCCGAGTACGCGATCAACGGCTCTCCGTGCAGGCTCCTCGACATCCAAGACCTGCTCTCCGACTCCGGTCTGGGCCGCGAGATGCACGTCATCGTTGGTCAAGGCCAACTCGACGGCGTTCTTAGGGCGACGCCGGAGGAGCGCAGGCACTTCATCGAGGAGGCTGCGGGAATCCTCAAGCACCGTCGTCGCAAGGAGAAGGCGCTTCGCAAGCTCGACGCGATGCAAGGCAACCTTACGCGAGTCCAGGACCTGACGGCCGAGATTCGCAGGCAGCTCGGTCCCTTGGGCAGACAAGCCGAGGTCGCGCGGCAGGCTCAGTCGATTCAGTCCGAAGTGCGCGACGCGCGCTCCCGCCTGCTCGCGGACGACATCGCGATGCTCACGACAGCTATTGCCAAGGATCAAGCCGACGAGTCCGCGATCAAGGAGCGTCAGGCTCAGGTTGATGCCGCCCTTGCCGACGCGAAGGCGCGCATGGCCGAACTTGAAATGGCATCGGCCGAGGCGACGCCCGCGCTGACCAAGGCCAACGACATCTACTACCGATTGACCTCACAGCGCGAGCGTTTGCGCAACCTGGGCACGTTGGCCGAGGAGCGCGTGCGGATGTTGGGTTCGGCGATCGACTCGATGCCCCCCACCACCCTTGTCGACCTCGCGGAACAGCTCAAGCGTGCCCACGCGGCGCGCGAGGAACTCGACGGCGAGGTGCGCGAGGCAACATCCGTTCTGGCGGCGGCCGTGGTCGCACGCTCCGAGGCGGAACAGGCGGCCGATGCGTCGGAAAGGCATCTGGCCAACCTGTTGCGCTCCGTTGCCGATCGCCGCGAGGGAGTGGCGCGGCTCGCTGGCGACGTGGCTGCGCGTCGGTCGAGCGTCGAGGCCATGGAGGCGGAGATCGGGCGATTGCGTGAGGCGCACGACGCCGCGCAGCGCAGGGCGCACGATGCCACCACCGAATTCCAGAGGCTCGAGACCACCGTGATGGACGTGGAGCGCGGCGAGGAGGATCTCGACGCCGCCCACGAGGCCGCCGTCGAGGCGCTCAACCAGGCCAAGGAAAGACTTGAGCAATTGCGGCAGGGCCTGCGCGACGCCGAAAGGGAGCGCGACACGTGGGCCGCCAAGGCGGAGGCGCTGAGCCTGTCGCTCGCACGCAAGGATGGTGCTGGCGAGTTGCTCGCGGCGGGAGTCCGGTTCGTGCGCGGCACTGTGGCATCGCAGATCACAGTGCGTGACGGCGCCGAGGATGCGATCGCCGCGGCGCTCGGTCCGCTCGCGGAGGCCGTCGCTGTCGACTCTGTGGACGACGCGGTCGACGCCATCAGGTGGCTACGCGACGAGGATGCAGGCAGGGCTCGCTTCGTCGTCGCGGATGCCTCCGCGTCCGTCACCAACCCCGACGTGACGCTGACGTCCGGCGCCGAATGGGCATCGGACCTCATCGAGAACTCATCCCCTCTCGCCGCGACCGTGCGGGCGTTCGTCTCGGGAGTCGTGGTGGTCGAGGACCTGGCCGCGGCGAGGACCCTCGTTGCCGCGCATCGCGACGTGGTGGCGGTGACCCGTAGAGGAGACCTGCTCGGCGCGCGCAATGCATCGGGTGGAGCGGGCGACGCGCCAAGCATCATGCACCTCCAGGCTGCTTTTGATGACGCGTGTCATCGGCGCGATGCGGGGGCACACCAGGTCGAACAGCAGCAATTCGCGCTGCGAGGAGCCACCCAAGACGAGCAAACGACGAACCTAGCGCACGAGGCGACTCTCGCTCGTCTCAACGAATCCGACGCGCGAATGTCAGCAGTCGCCGAGCAACTGGGCCACTTGTCATCGTCCGCGCGTTCCGCGGCGGCGGACTCCGAGCGTCTCGGCAGCCAGATGTCCGAGGCGAGGGTACGCATCGAGGCCAATCAAGCCGCGCTCGCCGGCCTCGTGGAGCGGCTGGGCGCCGCACAAGCGGAGCCCGAGCAGACGGAATCGGACACGAGGTCCGCTCAAATCACGCGCGACGAGGACTCCGAGGCGGCGCAGATCGCCCGCGCCAGGGAGACCGAGGCAAGGCTCGTCCTGCGCACTGGTGAGGAGCGGTCGCGCGCGCTGAGTGCGCGAGCCGAGAGTCTCGAGAGGACCGTCTCTGCCGAGCGCGACGCGCGAGCACGCGCCGAGGAGGCCGCTCAGCGCAGGTTGAAGCAGTCCAATGCGGCGCGCGAGGTCATGGCAGGAGTCGCCGCCGCGCTCCCGCTCATCGACTCGTCCGTGGCAAGGGCCGACGACGCGCGGGCCGACATTGAGTCGAGGCGTTCGGAGCGCACGACCGCGCTCGCCGAGGTGCGCGCGCACGTTGAGCAGCTTTCGGGTGAGTACGGCAGGCTCACGAACGAGTCGCACCGTGACGAGGTGATGCGCGCTGGGCAGCAAGTGAGGCTCGATCAACTGGGCGAGCGTGCAATCGAGGAACTGGGGATGGACCCCGGTCAACTCGTCGAGGGATTCGGCCCTCAGCACGACGTGCCCGCGGTCGATGGGGAAGGCAACGAGACGGCGGAGCCCTTCGTGCGCGAGGCTCAAGCGAGGCGTTTGCGGAACGCCGAGCGCACACTCGGTCAACTTGGACGCGTCAATCCGCTCGCCTTGGAGGAGTTCGCTGCGCTCGAGGAGAGGCACAAGTTCCTCCAGGACCAGCTCGCGGACATCAAGTCATCGCGCGAGGACCTGTTGAGCATCGTCACCGAGATCGACCAGCGGGTAGAGCAGATCTTCACCGAGGCGTTCAACGACACGGCCGATCAGTTCGAACTGATCTTCCCCCGCCTCTTCCCAGGCGGCGAGGGCCGGCTGGTGCTGACCGATCCCAAGAACATGCTCGAAACGGGGATCGACGTCGAGGCGAGGCCTGCGGGCAAGAAGGTAAAGAGGCTGTCGCTCTTGTCAGGTGGCGAGCGTTCACTGACCGCCATCGCAATGCTCGTAGCGATCTTTAAGGCCAGGCCCAGCCCGTTCTACGTCATGGACGAGGTCGAGGCCGCGCTTGACGACACCAACCTTGGACGCCTGCTCGAGATCATCAGGGAGCTGCGAGACGAGTCCCAGCTCATTGTGATTACGCACCAAAAGCGCACGATGGAGGTTGCCGACGCGCTGTATGGCATCACGATGCGAGGCGACGGCGTCACCACTGTGATTTCCCAGCGCATGGGCGACGACGCGGCCTGACCGGGGAACGCAGGGCCGCCTGAAGCGTTGTAACCTACGGTGGCGTTCGCAAGAACTGCCCTATTCCGATGTCTCAACGGCGAGACTAGAATGTCCGAATTGTCCGTTGTTGGAGGCATCATGATGTTTGGCGCTATGTTCGACGTTTTCGCGTGGGGAATCTTCCTCTCCCTCGTGTCCATGGGTCTGGCTTTCCTTGCCGAGGGCCGCGGCGCTCAGGCTGTTCGCGTCCTTCTTGGGGTCAAGGCGCGCAAGGAGCACATCGACTTCTATGCCACGCTCCGTCGTGAAGAGGGCGATTGGCAACTGATCGGCGGGTTGTCTGAGATCGACAGGGCCAACGCCGATCGCGCTGGCCTTCAGCCGGTTGGTGGGCACCGCCGCTGATGTAGATCCGCACGCCTTGACTCGTCGGCGCGCCAAAAGACCGACACGTCACAGGCGTTTGCGACACTAGAGACGTGGACATTTCCTGGATACCCGGCCAAGCGGATCTCGTCGTCGTAATGATCGCCTCCGTGGCGATTGTGGGAGGCGCCTTCGCCACGTGGCGATTGCGTTCACGCGGCGAGAAGACGAGACCGAGCGGCTCCGGCTCAGCGGCAACCGCGGGCGCGGCCGTAGTACCCAACGCAGCGCCGACCGCAACTCGCGCGCCCGCCGTCTCCGGCGCCTTCGAGATTCCCGAGAGCGTCGATTCGCGTTTCGCGCTGAGGCGCTCGCGCGTCGGCGGTGCGCTGGGGGA
>JAYTGI010000301.1:0-4056 GCA_043733605.1 Demequina sp.
TCGATCTCGCTCACATATGTCGATGGCCGCCTCGAGCGTGCGCTCACGAGGGGCGATGGCACCACGGGAGAGGTTGTCACGGCCAACGTGCGCACCATCTCGGATGTCCCCGAGAAGCTCAAGGGAGCGGTTCCTGCGCTGGTCGAGATCAGGGGTGAGGTCTTCCTCCCCGTCGCGGACTTTGAGCGTCTCAACGAGGCCCTGCTCGCCGATGGCAAGGCGCCTTACGCGAATCCGCGCAACACCGCGGCGGGATCGTTGCGGCAAAAGGACCCGGCCGTCACGGCCACGCGCCCGCTCGCGATCACGACGTACGCCCTGGGTGTTCTCGACTGGGGAGACAAGGAGCCCGACCAGCGCATCGGCTCCCAATATGGCATTTACCAGGTGTTGCGTGACTGGGGATTGCCGGTGAGCGCGCACGCAAAGGTGGTTGACGGCGTCGGAGAGGTCGAGTCCTTCTTGCGCGAGTTGGAAGCCAAGAGGCATTCGCTCAGCCACGAGATCGACGGCGCGGTGCTCAAGGTCGACAACCGCGCCGTCCAAGCCGAACTTGGGTCGACGAGCCGCGCGCCGCGGTGGGCGCTCGCCTATAAGTTCCCTCCTGAAGAGGTCCACACCACGCTGGAAGCCATCGAGGTGGGCGTGGGGCGCACGGGTCGCGTGACGCCGTATGGAGTGATGACTCCGGTGACGGTAGCGGGTTCGACCGTGACGTACGCGACGCTGCACAACTTCCACGAGGTGGTGCGCAAGGGCGTGCTCATCGGCGACACGGTGGTGCTTCGCAAGGCCGGAGACGTCATCCCCGAGATCGTCGGGCCCGTCGTCGCCGCGCGCACGGGATACGAGACGGCGTGGGTGCCACCCACCGTGTGCCCCTCGTGCGCGACCGCGCTGGTCGAGCAAAAGGAGGGCGACAAGGACATGCGTTGCCCCAACGCCCAGTCCTGCCCCGCACAGATCATCGATCGCATCGCGTTCATCGGCTCCCGCGGAGTGCTTGATGTAGAGGTGCTCGGGGAGAAGGCCGCCGCCGCCCTGATCGAGGCCAAGGTGCTTCAGAACGAGGCGGGTCTGTTCAACATCGACGAAGATGCGCTCAAGCGCGCGACGCTCTTCACTCTTGACGTTGACGAAAAGCTCAGCAAGGCGCAGCGGGAGGCTGGCGAGGAGCCACGGCAAGCGGGTGACCTCACGCGCAACGCCTCGAAGTTGCTCGAGGAGCTTTCCAAGGCGAAGTCTCAGCCGCTGTGGCGCGTGCTCTTGGGGCTTAGCATCAGGCACGTTGGCCCCACTGCCTCTCGCGCGCTCGCGGGCGCGTTCGGTTCGATGAACGCGATCAGGGAAGCAAGCGATGCCGAGCTCGCGAGCGTCGAAGGCGTGGGCCCCATCATCGCCGACGCTGTCAGGGGTTGGTTCGCCGAGCGCTGGCACGTCGAGATCGTCGACGGTTGGGCGGCCGCAGGGGTGCGGATGCAAGACGAGAGGGACGAGTCGATTCCGCAGACTCTGGCAGGGCTCACCATCGTAGCGACCGGCTCACTTGAGCGCTTTAGCAGGGATGGCGTGAAGGAGGCGATCATCTCCCACGGAGGTAAGGCCTCGTCGTCTGTGTCGAAGAACACCAACTACGTGGTGGTCGGTGCGAACGCAGGAACCAAGGCCGCAAAGGCCGAAGAACTAGGGGTCCCAGTGCTCGACGAATCCGCATTTGAGGTGCTTCTCGCGAGCGGAACGACGGAGGTCGAGAACCCCACGCATCCCCTGTAGGGTATGCCGACAGATTCGGGCGGTCGGGCGGGGCCTGCCCTGGCGCGACTCGCGTTCAAGGCCGTACATTGAAACCCACAATCACAAAGGCGATGCCACTTCGACCCCGATACGGTCGACGGCCACGCCGCGAACCGTCGGCTCGACATCGTCGCAACGGAAAGGTCAGAAGTCCCCATGGGTGAAGCACTACGCGAGGCCTGGTTGTGGCTCCTGCTCGCGTTCACCCTCGGTCTTGTGATCGGGTACCTCCTCAAAGAGCGGATTTCGAGCGACCGCACGACGGCATTGGCGGTACACGCGACCAACAACTCCACCACCATGAAGGCACACGCCTCGAAGGCTTCCGAGATTGGCGTAGCTGTTTTCGCCGCGAGCGCTCCGACGGCGCTGGCGACTCCGGTCGCGACGGCCGCGGCCAAGGCGCTTGTCGCCACCAAGAAGGCCACGGCGAAGCCAGCCGCGAAGGCCGCCGTGCTCGACCTGGCGGCAGCGAAGGCCGCGATAGGCGTCACGGTCAAGCTCGATGACCTGAAACTGATCGAGGGCATCGGGCCTAGAATCGAGACCCTGTTCAAGGCGGATGGCATCACCACGTGGCGCGAGTTGTCCAAGGCGAACGTCGAACGCCTCCAGGGCGTTCTCGACGCGGCAGGGCCGCGGTACAAGGTCCAGAACCCGGCCTCGTGGCCAAGGCAGGCCGGTCTCTTGGCCGATGGCAAGTGGGCGGAGTTCAAGACGCTCACCGACACACTGAAGGATGGCCGATGACTCAAGCGGTACGCGTCGTGGAACCGTCCGAACTGGGGCGACTCCAAGAGATTGGCGAACTCACTGCACTTGCCTATCTGGCTGATGGGTTGATCGACAACGCCCACCCTTACGTGCCGCAATTGCGTGACGCCTCAGCTCGCGCGCAGCACGCTCTGCTCCTGGCGATGGTCGATGGAGAGGGCGGGGAGGGAAAGATCGTGGGGACGATCACCCTGGTCCCGCCGGGTTCCTTGTTCGCGGAGCTCGCTCAAGACGACGAGTTTGAACTAAGGATGCTGGCGGTGTCCCCCATGGAGCGCGGCCGGGGCCTTGGAGCGGAACTTACCCGCGCCGCACTCGACATGGCAATAGAGCGTGGTGCTCGCCGCGTGGTTTTGTCCACGATGGAAACGATGCACGTCGCGCATCGACTGTATGAGCGAATGGGCTTTGTGCGGCGTGAGGACCTCGACTGGATGGTCGTGGATAACCCCGACGGCACGGTGCGCCAGGTAGACCTCGCCGAGGACCCGAGCTGCGCGCAGGACGGCGTCAAGCTGCTGGGCTATGCGTGGGAGCCCGCCCAGTAGACTCGGGGGCATGTCCACCCTCAGCCGCGCAGACGTCGCGCGACTGGCCGCACTTGCGCGCATCGACATGACCGACGAGGACCTCGACAGGCTATCCGGGCAACTGGCCGCCATCGTCGACGCCGTCGCGCTCGTGGCCGAAGTCGCGGCCGCCGACGTCCCAGCCACCTCTCACCCGATCCCCATGAGCAACGTGCACCGCCCCGACGTGGTGCGACCGTCGCTCACCCAGGCCGAGGTGCTCTCCGGAGCGCCGGAGGCCGAGGACGGGCGTTTCCGTGTGCCGCGGATTCTGGGGGAGGAAGCATGACCGACTGGACCTCTGCCGCCGAGATGACGCGCGCGACCGTGATCGAGATGACCGATGCCTTGCGATCGGGTGCCGTCACTTCCGTGGCGCTCACCCAGGCCCACCTGGAACGCATCGCGGCAGTCGATGGCGCAGACACTCCTTCCGAAGTGCACGCGTTCTTGCACGTCGATGCCGAAGGCGCTCTCGCGACTGCAGCGGCGGTCGACGCGGACAGGGCCGGGGGTGTGGAATTGCCGCTGCTTGCGGGCGTGCCGATCGCCGTCAAGGACCTCGTCGTCACCAAGGGACTGCCCACAACGGCGGGCTCTCGCATGCTCGAGGGCTGGGTCCCGCCCTATGACGCGACGGTGATCACCAAGCTCAAGGCCGCGCGAATGCCCATCCTTGGCAAGACCAATATGGACGAGTTCGCGATGGGCTCCTCGACGGAGCACAGCGGCTACGGCCCCACTCACAACCCGTGGGATCTGACGCGCATTCCAGGCGGCTCTGGTGGAGGCTCCGCCGCCTCGATCGCCGCCTTTGAGGCACCGCTCGCGGTCGGCTCCGACACCGGCGGCTCGATCCGTCAGCCCGCCGCGGTGACCGCCACCGTGGGCGTCAAGCCCACCTATGGCGGCGTGAGCC
>JAYTGI010000302.1:0-4049 GCA_043733605.1 Demequina sp.
CTCGCGGAGGACCTGGTGCGGGTCTACGAGCGCACGCACCACGCGAACTCGCGGGTGAGCGGATTCCGCTCCACCGCGCTCACGTATGGCAGGGACCACGTTCTTGTCGACGGCGGTACGCCAGGCGACTCAATCATCTACCGCCGCGCCCTGAAATATGCGCGTAAGGCCGAGCGCATCGTGCTCGTATCGCAGTACTGCCCCACAGGTGAACTGGGACGGGAGGTCGCGGCAACGCCCCATGAGATGTGGTTCAACCCTCCGCGCAACGCGAGCACATTTAATCGCCTCCTCATCGCCGCGTCGATGGTCGCCACCCGCCACCGGACGCTGTACCGCAAGCGCGAGTACCTGCACGCGAAGACGATGGTGTTCTACCTCAAGAATGGCAAGCGGGTGGCCATCACCGGCTCGCACAACTTCGTGCGCGGCGGGGTGTCGCTTGGCACGCGCGAGATCGCCTTGCAGACAAAGAACTCCCTGGTGATCGACCAGATCGAGGCGTTCATCGAGTCTCACGTGCGGCACTAGCTCTATGCCCCCGCGGGTATCACCTTTGGTGCGACGCGCGCCTTGAGACGCGCCGGGCGGCTTGCGAGAGACCTTCGACCCATGCCAGACTCTCCGCCATGGCCCTCCAGCACACCACCGCGAGCTCTTGCCGCGTGATGTGCTGTGCCATGTGTCTGTCGGCCTAGCCGCCCAGACGCAGACCCCCTGCAGCCCTGGGCGCTCGGCCTCCGAGCGCTGCTGGATCGCGCTCGCGGACGAGCTCCCGAAACCGCCTCACGAGGAGGATCGGTGAGCACCACCCCCGCCACAAGCGAAGCCGACGAGCGTCGCCGCCACCGCGATGAGGCGCGCCTCATTCGTACTCGCGAAGCATCGTCGCGCAAGGACACCGCGTCCAGGGACGGCCAGTGGGCTGCAGGCGACCGCACCCCGCTCAACGCCAACGAGGAATTCAAGTCCGTCTCGGACCCGTTCGACGTGCGCAAGCGCATCGAAACGATGTACTCCAAGTGGGGCTTTTGGTCGATCCCCCCCAGTGACTTGCGTGGCCGCATGCGGTGGTGGGGGCTTTACACACAGCGCAGGCCAGGCATCGACGGAGGGCGCACCGCCCAGCTCGAGCCGCACCAGCTCGAAGACGAGTTCTTCATGCTCCGCATCCGCTCCGACGGCGGCCAGCTCTCGGTCACACAAGCGCGCATGATCGCTGGCGTCTCGCGCGACTTTGCGCGCAACACGGCCGACGTCTCCGATCGCCAGAACATCCAGGTGCATTGGATTCGCGTAGAGGATTTGCCCGAGATCTTCCGACGCATCGAAGAGGTGGGCCTGTTCACCACCGAGGCGGCTGGCGACACCCCCCGCGTCATCCTCGGCTCCCCTTTGGCTGGCGTGGCCAAGGATGAACTGATTGACCCCACACCGCAAATTCGGGCGATTATCGAGCGCGGCATCGGCTCTCCCGAGTTTTCCAACCTGCCCCGCAAGTTCAAGACCGCCATCAGCGGCACTCGAATCCCAGATATCGTCCACGAGGTCCAAGACATCGCGTTCGTTGCGGTCGTTCACCCCGAATTGGGCGTGGGCTATGACCTGTGGGTGGGAGGCGGACTGTCGATCAACCCCCACCTTGGCGTGCGCCTTGGAGCGTTCGTCGAACCCGCCAAGGTGGCGGAGGTGTGGGCTGGCGTGATCGGCATTTTTCGTGACCACGGATACCGACGCCTCCGCACTCGCGCTCGCCTCAAGTTCTTGGTCAAGGAGTGGGGCGGGGAGAAATTCCGCCAGGTGCTTGAGGACGATTACTTGGGTTGGAAGTTTCCAGACGGCCCCGGCCCCGAGGTGGGAGGGCCGGGCGACCGCGGCGACCACGTGGGTGTGCACGAGCAGCGCGACGGCAAGTTCTACGTCGGCGCCGCGCCCATCGCTGGCCGCATCTCGGGTGACACACTCGCGGCAATTGCCGACCTGGCCGAGGCTTCCGGTTCCGACCGGATCCGTTTGACTCCGCTGCAAAAGATCATCATCCTCGATGTTCCGCGCGAGAAGGTCAGCGACGTCGTGAACGGTCTGCGCACCCTCGATCTTGAGTCCAGCCCACGCGAGTTCCACCGCAACGTCATGGCTTGCACGGGCATCGAGTACTGCAAGTTCGGGATCGTGGAGACCAAGGCCACCGCTCGGCAGGTGGTGCAGGCACTGGACCGCGCGTTCCCTGACCTCGACACCCCCATCTCGGTTCACGTCAACGGCTGCCCCAACTCGTGCGCACGCATCCAGGTTGCCGACATCGGCTTCAAAGGCCAACTCGTGCTTGACGACGCGACGGGCGAGCAGGTGCCCGGATTTCAGGTACACCTAGGCGGGCGTCTTGGCCTGGGCGAGGAGAACGACTTTGGCCGCAAACTGCGCGGACACAAGGTCAAGGCCGACGGCATGCCCGAATACATCGAGCGCGTCACAAGGAACTACCTGGCGACGCGCGAGCAGGACGAGCCGTTCGCCCAGTGGGCATTCCGCGTGGAAGAAGAGGCACTTCGATGACACCTCCTGCGATGACACCTCCTGCGACGGCGCCCCTCCTGACGCTGTTCAATCCCACCGAGTGGACCGAGCAAACCGCGGCTGAGGCCAATGGGCGGCTCGAAACCGCATCGGCCGCACACGTTGCCGACTGGGCAGTGGCGACGTTCGGCGACCGGCTCATCGTGGCGGCGTCGATGCAAGACACGATCCTGCCGCACCTTTTTGGCACCCGTCTGCCTGGAGTCAAGGTGCTGTTCCTCGAGACCGGGTACCACTTCCCCGAGACGATCGCCACGAGGGACGAGGCCGCCAGGCGCCTGCCGATCACCGTGGTGAACGCCTTGCCCGTGCAGTCCGTTGCGGAGCAGGACGCGCAGTACGGCGCGAAGCTTCATGACCGCGATCCAAACCTGTGCTGCGCCTTGCGCAAGGTCGAGCCGCTCAACCGCGCTCTCGAGGGCTACGAGGCCTGGGTCACAGGCACCCGCAGGGTCGATGCGGCCACGCGCGCCGAGTTGCCCGTCATCCAGTGGGATGCCAAGCACGGCCTCGTCAAGATCAACCCCTTAGCGCGGTGGTCCGACAATCAGGTCGAGACGTACCAGGCCGCCAACGACCTCCCCCGCCACCCGCTCGTCGCCCAGGGCTACCCGAGCATCGGATGTGCGCCATGCACCAGGGCGGTCGCTCCCGGTGAGGATCCCCGCGCGGGTCGCTGGGCCGATCAGGACAAGACCGAATGCGGGATCCACGAATGAGCGCGACATCCACCAGGATGCCGCTTTCGGCGGGCCTGTCCACCCTCGAGGCGCTCGAATCCGAGGGCATTCACATCCTGCGCGAGGCCGTCGCGACCGCGCGCAAGCCGGTCATCCTTTTCAGCGGAGGCAAGGACTCCGTGGCCGTCCTTCACCTCGCGACAAAGGCCTTCTGGCCCGGTCGAGTGCCGATCGAGTTACTGCACGTCGACACTGGCCACAACTTTGACGAGGTGATCGCGTTCCGCGATGCGACCGTCGAGCGACTGGGACTGCGGCTCAAGGTCGCCAAGGTACAGAAATATATTGACGACGGCCGCTTGCGTGAGCGTCCAGACGGCACCCGCAACGCTCTCCAGACCATCCCCCTGCTGGATGCGATCGCCGAGGGCGGCTACGACGTCGTCTTTGGTGGCGCGAGGCGCGACGAGGAGAAGGCGCGCGCCAAGGAGCGCGTGGTGTCGCTGCGCGACGAGTTTGGCGCTTGGGACCCCCGCAACCAGCGGCCCGAGCTATGGAACCTGTACAACACCCGCCACTTGCCGGGCCAGCACGTGAGGGTCTTCCCGCTCAGCAACTGGACCGAGCTGGACGTGTGGCGCTACATCCAGCGCGAGGCGATCGACCTGCCGACGCTCTACTACGCCCACGAACGCAAGGTGTTCGAGCGCGACGGAATGCTCCTCACGCCCCACCCGGCGCTGGCGCGCAAGGACTCCGAGCCCCTGGAGCGGCGCATCATCCGGTATCGCA
>JAYTGI010000303.1:0-4043 GCA_043733605.1 Demequina sp.
GATGGACAGACCTGTTCGAAAGGGGCTTGTGGCTATTGGCGAGGTGGCGCTGTCAGGAGCGGTACGCCCCATCAGCGCGATAGGCACTCGGCTTTCTGAAGCCGCGCGCCTTGGCTTTACGCACGCGATCGTGCCCGCTGGCGTTGCCGATGCCGCTCGCGAGGCGGCAGGCGGCAAGGTCACCGTGCTGGGGGTTGAGACCCTTGCCGATGCCGTGCGGGCAGGGATACAGCCCGAGTAGGCGCTGTCCCGCTGGCGCCGGACGGGCGCCCGCAACTAACTCGCGAGTTCGAACTGAGCAGGCTCGGATGCGATGCCCTGAATGGTGAGTTGAGCCCAGTAGAAGCCGTCAGCTGGAGCACCGCCGCTACTACAACCCTCGCCCTTGCGCTGCCGTGACCACGTCACGTTGAGAGGTTCCTCGGCGCCTGCTTGGAGCAGAAGTTGGCGCCCGGTGATGGTGCCATCATCCGGGCAATAGGAGCTCGAGAAGTAGATGTCCTTATTGCTCTCGCCTCCGGACCACACCGAAAATTCAGTGCCCGTCGCGGCCGTGTCGAGAAGGCAGGGAGTCGCGCCGGAGTTCTTGATTGCCACATCGAACGATGGGAGCGCTCCGGCTGCGATCTTGAACGGATTGGGCGTCACGGTCAACTTCACGTCCGTCGATGTGCACGGGCGCGAGACGTCGCCGGAAGGCAAGGCGCTCGGATCCGCGCTCGTATTTGGACTCACGGTGGGTGCGGGTGTGTCGGACTTGGATGCGCCATCGGTCTTCCCAGCCGGTGACGACGCGAGGAAATAGATCACCACGAGGACGAGCACCACACCAATCGCCGCAACGATGCGCCGACGCCAGTAAATCTCGGGCGGCTTGCCGCCCATGGGATCACGAAGACCGTCCATGCCCAGACTCCTTCCGACCCTCCCACCGTAGTCGCGGATCGTGCTGGAACAATGAATGCCATGCCGACGTCCGAGAAACCCGATTCCGGCCTCGACGCGCGTCGAGTGGCCCTGGTACTCGGCTGGTTTGGGGCATCGGCGCGCGATCTGCCCTGGCGCAGGCCGGAATGTACGGCCTGGGGAGTGCTTGTGAGCGAGGTCATGCTCCAGCAAACGCCGGTCGCTCGCGTGTTGCCCGTGTGGGCGGAGTGGATGCAAAGGTGGCCGACGCCGGCGCGCCTCGCCGCCGACACCCAGGCCGATGCCGTGCGGGCGTGGGGCACTCTCGGGTACCCGCGCAGGGCCAAGAGGCTGTGGGAGTGTGCGCGCGTTGTGGTCGAACGCCATGGGGGCCTGGTGCCCTCCGAAGCCGATGCCTTGCTTGCCCTCCCTGGCGTCGGGGACTACACGGCGTCGGCCGTGCGAGCCTTCGCGTTCGGGCAGCATGCCGTGGTGCTCGATACCAATGTGCGACGCGTGTTGGCCAGGGTGTGGAACGGCGAGCCGCTGCCGCCCGCCTCCGTGCGCGCCGCGGAGAGGGAAGTTGCCGATCGCGTCGCCCCCGCTGACCCCGCGACCGCGGCCGCGTGGGCCGCCGCGTCGATGGAACTGGGCGCGCTCGTGTGCACCGCGCGATCGCCGCGCTGCGACGAGTGCCCCGTCGTCTCGTCCTGTGCCTGGTTCGCGGGCGGTCGCGTCGGACTTGAGGAGGCGCCGCGAAGGACTCAGGCCTGGCACGGGACGGACCGCCAGGTGCGCGGCCGGATCCTTGCGTTGCTTCGCAAGGCAGAAAGACCGGTGATGGTCGAGGGCCGGGCCGACTTGGCCGATGTTGAGCCAGGCCAAGTCGACAGGTGCCTTGAATCGCTCCTGCTGGATGGCTTGGTAGCTCTAGTCGATGCGGACCGCGGGTTGTGTGAACTGGCCTAGATCCACTCGGTGCCGTGCACCGCGTACGGCTCGATGGCCGCGATCTCGGCGTCGGTGAGCGGGTCGAAGCTCAGCGCGGCGACGTTGTCCGTAAGTTGCTCCACGGACGATGCGCCTACCAGCGCCGACGTCACGCGATCGTCGCGAAGCACCCACTGGATGGCCATCTGGGCGAGCGACTGGCCGCGCTTGGTCGCGATGTCGTTGAGCGCGATCGCGCGGTCTAGGTAGACCGAGTTCTGAGCCTGGCCCTCATTGAGGAATTGGGAGTGCGTGATGCGCGAGCCGGCAGGGATGCCGTGGAGATAACGGTTGGTGAGCAGCCCCTGTGCGAGCGGGGAGAACACGATAGAGCCCACGCCCTCCTTGCCAATCACGTCGAGCAAACCCTCTTCGGGGCGGCGGTCGAACATGCTGTAGCGCGGCTGGTGGATCAGCATTGGCGTCCCGAGGTTGCGCAAGATGCGAATTGCCTCCTTGGTGGTGGCCGCGTCGTAGTTGCTGACGCCCGCATACAGCGCCTTGCCGGACCGGACGATGTGGTCCAGCGCGCCCATCGTCTCCTCAAGGGGCGTCTCGGGGTCCGGACGGTGGTGGTAGAAGATGTCCACGTACTCAAGACCCATGCGCGTGAGCGACTGGTCGAGCGAGCTGATCAGGTACTTGCGCGAGCCGAAGTCGCCGTAAGGCCCCGACCACATGCCGTAGCCCGCCTTCGAGGAGATCAGGATCTCGTCGCGATACGGCTTGAGGTCGCGGGCAAAGATGTCGCCAAAGTTGCGCTCGGCGCTGCCTCCTGGCGGGCCGTAGTTGTTGGCCAGGTCGTAGTGGGTGATGCCCATATCGAAGGCCGCGAGGATGATGTCGCGCTGGCGATCGAGCGGGGTCGCGTCGCCAAAGTTCTGCCACAGGCCCAGCGAGACGCCGGGAAGCTGGATGCCCGAGCGCCCGCATCGGCGATATGTCATCGACTCGTAGCGGTCTTCGGCAGCGGCGTGGGGGGTGTGGGTGCTCATGTTCCGAGCGTAACGCCGCTCGCGGGCATCGTGGCTCGCTCGGCCCCGTGCCCAGGCTCCGTCGCGTGCTATCAGCACAAGGTGTCCGGAAAACAGGCCTATCCCGGGTGCGACGTGCGGATAGCGCGCTGGGCGCGGCGTAGCCGGTTCGGACCAGCGCTCGCCCTCTCCCCAGATTCGTTGCGAGCGCTGCGCCCGCGGGCAGCGGCACGGTGTCCTGTGGAACATGACTCACATGATCGTCAGGCTGCGCGCCCTGTCGCTCGCAGAGTGGCTCGACTCCGAACGCCGCACATACTCGCGCTCTCATATCCTCACTCAATGGTCCGCATGGTCGCTCGACAATGCGGTAAGGCGCGGTGCCATCGTCCGAATCCTCCCTGGTGCTCATTGCGGCGTTCGTCACGCGGCCGACGCGACCGTCCGCGCGCGGGCGGTTCGCATGTGGTCTGGGCGCGCGGTTCGCGAAATTCGAGTGGCAAGGGGAGATATTTGTTGCCGGTCGTCCAAGGCGCGCGGACCTCTTGCACAGGAGAGCGAGTGTGGCAATCGAGCTCGATGGGCAGCGCTATGACGGCAGAACTGATGGCCAGGCCCGCGATCGGAGGCGTGATGCAGAGTTCGGGGCGACGGGACTCACGACGGTGCGGTTCCCCTTCGCGGAGTTGAGCGAGCGGGCGGGCGGGCGGACTGGTGTCGCGATGTGGCCCTGCGGTCCATGGCCGTTCTTCTGTGGATCTGGGCATTCCCGCTGTCCGCGCGCGGCACCCGTGCGCGAGCCGAATAGCGGGTGTGCCGTGCGTATACGAAAGTACGGCGGGGCATTGACATGCGTCCCCTGCTACCGATACGTTTCGCGTCATGGCAGACACAGCAGCAGCACCCAAGTCCAAGCTCGTCGCAGGCCTCCTCGGAATCTTCCTTGGCAGCATTGGCGTGCACAAGTTCTACCTCGGCGACTCGAAGGCGGGCATCATCCGCATCGTCGTCACGGTCGTCACGCTCGGTATCGGTGGCATCTGGGGCTTCATCGAGGGCATCATGCTCCTTGTGAACGGCGGCACTGACGTCGACGGAGTCGAGCTCGTCTAGTTCCACAAAAGATTCAACGAAGGGCCCTTGCAGCGATGCAGGGGCCCTTCGTCTTGCCCG
>JAYTGI010000304.1:0-10684 GCA_043733605.1 Demequina sp.
GCGGGTGGCGTTTGCGGGAGCCTCGGTAGTCA
This sequence comes from Demequina sp., assembly GCA_043733605.1. Classification (GTDB taxonomy): domain Bacteria; phylum Actinomycetota; class Actinomycetes; order Actinomycetales; family Demequinaceae; genus Demequina. Next base: position 33 of record JAYTGI010000304.1, read on the forward strand.
CGTCGTCAGTCTATGAGGGGAGACGGTCGCGCGCCGCCTGGTCTCAAGCGAGTGGGTCACCACGTACGCGGGTTCGAATGGAAGCGCATCGAAGTGGGTCACCACGTAGGGGACTGCCCCAGGTTTGGTTGACTCGTTTGACCTGACCCACGGTTTGGTTACCAGTGGCAGTGTGTCGCGCTGGCGGGGATGGTGTTCATTTCTAACTGTAGTTCGAAGTCGACCGGCGTGAGGTAGCCGATGCTGGAGTGGCGTCGGGCACGGTTGTGCCACACCTCGATGTACTCGAAGATCGCGTTGGCGAGTTCGACTCTGGTGTTCCACCTTTGACGGTCGAGTAGCTCGATCTGCATGGACGACCAGAACGACTCCATCATCGCGTTGTCCAGGCCGTCGCCGACGGAACCGAAGGAGGGCATGAGGCCAGCTGCGCGGATGCGGTTGCCGAAGGCCCACGAAGTGAACTGGGCTCCGTGGTCGGCGTGAACGATCCCGCCGGGGGCGGGATCACGGGTCTTGATCGCCATGTCGAGAGCGTTGAGGACGAGCCTGGTATCGGGGCTGGAGTCGATGGACCAGCCCACGATCTTGCGACTGAACGAGTCCAGGACGCAGCAGCAGTACACCCAACCTTCTCGCGTGCGATGTTGCGTGATGTCGGTGACCCACAACTCGTTGGGCTTCATCCGATGGAACTTGCGGTTCACGAGGTCGCCGGCGGTGACGACGCCTCGCAATCGCTTGACACGCGCCGGTCCTGGAAGGCCGTAGAGCCCGGCATCGTGCATCAGCGTGAACACGAGTCTGGAGCTGACGGACACATCCATTCCCATCGTCATTTCGGCATGGACGCGCCGGTAGCCGTAGGTCCCGCGCGAGGCGATATGGACCTCTCGGATGAGCCCGGTGAGCCACTCGCGGCGCATCTTCGTCGGCGAGGTGGGGCGGTGACGGTAGCGGTAGTAGCCGGGCTTGGACACGCCCAGGATGCGGCAGCAGGTCAGCGCGGGGTATCCGGCGGCGACGAGGACGTCGATCACCGGGTGGACTCTTTTGGGTGAGGCGCCTCGTCTCCCAGCAGCTTGCCGGCGACGCGCAAGATCTCGACCTCACGCTCGAGCTCGCGGATGCGTTTGCGTGCGGCCTTAAGCTCAGCGCTCTCGGGCGTGGTCATCCCGGCGATCTCGCCGTGATCGATTCGGTCCTGGCGCACCCAGTTACGCAGGCCCCCCTCGCTGATCCCTAGACTCGGGGCCACGGAAGTGACGGGCTTGCCCGCTCGCACCAGCGCGACCGCTCGCTGACGGAACTCTGCAGGATAGGGCTTGGGCATGGTTCGGACTCCTTGCGATAGGGCCTGAACGACACACTGCCACTGGTAACCAAACCGTGGGTCAGGTCATGCGGGGTTAGGCCGCGAGGGCCATTGTTTGGTGAGTGTAGATGGTCTCGAACTCGATGGGCGTCAATCGGCCCAGGCGCTCTTGGCCGTGGTGACAGTGGGTGCCCTGCCCCTGCGATACGCACCGGTAATGCGTGCGGGCGGCGCAGCAACCGGGGCTGGCCTACGGCCCGCCATCGTCCGCGGACGGCCCTCCCAACACCGCGACCGGCCCCAAACCCACCCCAAGTAAGGCTCGCCTTGCTTGCGCGCGGGCATTTTCGGCACGACACTGTTGTTTAATCTTTTACACCCACCTGCGGGCGTTCGCCCGAGTGCTCGCAGGTGGGCACTCACCGCCGGAAGGAGACGATCATGGCGACAGACACCACGCGCGAGCGAGTGCTTGGCCTGATCGTGTCCGCTGGCCCCATCACGGCCGCGACCATCGCTGACCAGTTTGAGTTGACGCCCGCCGCCGTGAGACGGCACCTGTCCGCACTCACCGACGACGGCCTCATTGCCGACCACGACGTCGCCGGCCCCATCGATCGCGGACGCGGTAGGCCTGCCAAGTCCTTTGTCGCCACACCAGAGGGCCAGCGAGCGCTCAAGTCCGCATATTCCGACGTCGCCCAAGAGGCGATGGAATTCCTGAAGGCCAGGGGAGAACTTGCCGCCTTCGTCGCCGACCACGGCTCGCGCTTCGAGGACAAGCTCACAGGAAGCGTCGACCAGGCAGCGCCAGTCCCCACGCGCGTCGGCGCATTGTCCGAGGCCCTTGCGACGATGGGCTACGCCACGTCCGTCCGTCCGGGGCCCGGCGGCTACACCCTCCAACTGTGCCAGGGACATTGCCCCGTTCAAGAGATCGCCCAGGCCACCCCCGAGTGGTGCGAAGAGGAGACCAAGGCCTTCTCCCGCGTCCTCGGAGTCCACGTTCAACGCTTGTCAACGCTCGCCCAGGGCGCGCACGTCTGCACCACCACCATCCCGCTCACACCCGCCCTCAAGGAAGGATGACGATGAGCACCCCCACTGATACCCCCATCGCTACCCCCATGACTCAAGACGAGACCATCGCTTCGCTCGGAAATTACGAGTTTGGCTGGCACGATTCCGACGCTGCGGGCATGAGCGCCCAGCGCGGGCTCAACGAGGCCGTCGTGCGCAACATCTCCGCGCTCAAGTCCGAGCCGCAATGGATGCTCGACTTGCGCCTCAAGGGCCTCAACCTCTTTGGCAAGAAGCCCATGCCCACATGGGGCAGCGACCTCACAGGCATCGACTTCGACAACATCAAGTACTTTGTGCGCTCCACGGAGAAGCAGGCGACCAGCTGGGACGACCTTCCAGAGGACATCAAGCGCACGTACGACAAGCTCGGCATTCCCGAGGCGGAAAAGCAGCGCCTCGTCTCCGGCGTGGCCGCCCAGTACGAGTCCGAGGTGGTCTACCACCAGATCCGTGAGGACCTCGAGCAGCAGGGCGTCCTCTTCCTAGACACCGACACCGCGCTGCGCGAGCACCCCGAGATCTTCCAGGAGTACTTCGCAACCGTCATCCCCGTGGGGGACAATAAGTTCGCGGCGCTCAACACGGCCGTGTGGTCGGGCGGCTCGTTCGTCTACGTCCCGCCTGGCGTGCACGTCGACATCCCGCTCCAGGCCTACTTCCGCATCAACACGGAGAACATGGGCCAGTTTGAGCGGACGCTGATCATCGCCGACGAGGGCAGTTACGTGCACTACGTCGAGGGCTGTACGGCGCCCATCTACTCGTCCGACTCTCTGCACAGCGCGGTGGTGGAGATCATCGTCAAGAAGGGCGCACGCGTGCGCTATACGACCATCCAAAACTGGTCGAACAACGTGTACAACCTTGTCACCAAGCGCGCCGTCGCCCACGAGGGCGCAACCATGGAATGGGTCGACGGAAACATCGGCTCCAAGGTCACGATGAAGTACCCTGCCATCTTCCTGGTGGGCGAGCACGCCAAGGGCGAGACGCTGTCGATCGCGTTCGCGGGCGCGGGTCAACACCAAGACGCCGGCGCCAAGATGGTCCACGCGGCACCAAACACGTCGTCGAGCATCGTCTCGAAGTCAGTCGCTCGCGGTGGGGGACGCACGTCATACCGCGGTCTTGTTCAGGTGCTCGAGGGAGCTAAGGGCTCCAAGTCAAACGTGCTGTGCGATGCCCTGCTTGTCGACCAAATCAGCCGTTCCGACACGTATCCATACGTGGACGTGCGCGAGGACGACGTCAGCATGGGCCACGAGGCCACCGTGTCCCGCGTGAGCGAGGACCAGCTGTTCTACCTCATGTCCCGAGGCATGGCCGAGACCGAGGCCATGGCGATGATCGTGCGTGGGTTTGTTGAACCCATCGCGCGCGAGCTGCCCATGGAGTACGCGCTCGAACTGAACCGCCTCATCGAAATGCAAATGGAAGGATCAGTCGGTTGAGCATCACGACAGGTCAGTCAGTGTCAACAGGTCAGTCAATGTCAACAGACCATTCTCAGGCCACGGCCGACGCTGCCCACGTCCACGGGCAGAAGTACAACGGCACCACGGTGCCTGACAAGTCGCGCGCCGAACGCCTCATGTCCTTTGACCCCGAGGCCTTCGGCGTGCCGAATGGCCGCGAGGAAAACTGGCGCTTCGCTCCGATGCGCACGATCGCCCCGCTGTTGTCTCTCGACGGCGGGGAGGGACACTTGGCGTGGGACGTCCCGACGCTTCCCAAGGGTGTGACCTTCACGGAGGTTCCCGCGGGCGACGCCGCTCTGCGTTCCGTGCGCGCCCCGGGCGATCGCGCGTCGGCGGTGGCCGTTGCCCGCTCAGGTGGAGCCATGTCTCTCAGCATTGCACCTGGTACCCAGGTCGATGAGGCCATCGTCATCGGCATGTCTGGCAAGGGTGAGGACGTGCGCGGCCACCTTCTGTTCGAGATCGGGGCGGGCGCTGAGGCCACCGTCGTGGTGACCCGCACCGGCACTGCGACCTATGGCGAGTTCGTTTCCGTTGACGTGGGTGACAACGCGGGGCTCAACCTCGTGCTTGTCCAACAGTGGGACGCCGATGCCATTCACGTCAGCGAGGTAGTCGCCAAGCTTGGCCGCGACGCGAGGCTGCGCGGCTCCGTCGTGACCCTGGGCGGCAAGGTCGTGCGCCTCAACACCTCCGCGGCCTTCGCGGGAGAGGGTGCGCGCGTCGACCTGTTCGGCCTGTACTTCGCCGACGCCGGTCAGCACCAAGAGCACCAGCTCTTTGTTGACCACGCGGCCCCGCGGTGCACCTCGCGCGTCACGTACAAGGGAGCGCTCGCCGGCGCAAAGGCGCACACGGTGTGGATCGGTGACGTGCTGATCCGCGCGGTCGCAGAGGGCACCGACACGTACGAGCTCAATCGCAACCTGGTGCTCACAGACGGCGCTCGCGCAGACTCCGTGCCCAACCTGGAGATCGAGACCGGCGAGATCGCGGGCGCAGGTCACGCATCGGCGACGGGTCGCTTCGACGACGAGCAGATGTTCTACTTGCGTTCGCGGGGGATCAGCGAGGACCAGGCTCGCAGGCTTGTGGTGCGCGGATTCTTTGCCGACCTCGTCCGCGAGATCGGCGTGGCATCGGTCGAGCGGGGCCTCATGGCCGCGATCGAGGCCGAGCTCGAGCAGGTTGCGGGCGAGCAGGGTGCAAACACGCACAGTGCGGCAGAGGGAGAGTGACGTGAGCGAACAATTCGCATGCAACGTCTCCGACCTCGAGCCTGGCACGCTTGTTCAGTCGTACCTCACGGCCGCCGACGGTAGCGAGGTGGCCGTCGCGGTTGCCCGTGCCGATGACGGCGAGTTCTACGCCATCAACGACATCTGCAGCCACGGCGAGGTGTCCCTTTCCGAGGGCGAAGTCATCGGCTGCGAGGTGGAATGCTGGGCCCACGGCGCGCGATTCGACCTACGCACCGGCGAAGTGACCGAGCTTCCAGCGATCGACGCGGTCGACGCCTACCCCATCCGCGTCGACGGCGAGCGTGTGCTCGTAGACGTTGACAATCCCATTACGTCTGGCATTAAGGAGAACGCATGAGCACCCTGGAGATCAAGAACCTGCACGTCACCGTGGACACGCCCGAGGGCGTCAAGGAGATTCTCAAGGGCGTCGACCTGACGATTTCTTCCGGAGAGACTCACGCGATCATGGGACCAAACGGTTCAGGCAAGTCGACGCTGGCCTACTCGATAGCGGGTCACCCCAAGTACACCGTCACCGAGGGCTCAGTCACGCTTGACGGCGCGGATGTGTTGGCGATGAAAGTTGACGAGCGCGCCCGTGCGGGACTGTTCCTCGCGATGCAGTACCCCGTCGAGGTTCCAGGGGTGTCCGTATCGAACTTCTTGCGCACCGCTAAAACCGCCATCTCGGGAGAGGCGCCCAAGCTGCGCACGTGGGTCAAGGACATCAAGGTCTCGATGGAGGCGCTGCGCATGGACCCGGAGTTTGCCGAGCGCAACGTTAACGAAGGATTTTCGGGCGGCGAGAAGAAGCGCCACGAGATCTTGCAAATGGAGCTCCTGAGCCCCAAGATCGCGATCCTGGACGAGACCGACTCCGGCCTCGACGTCGACGCGCTGCGCATCGTGAGCGAGGGCGTCAACCGCGTCAAGGAAGCCACAGGCCTTGGCGTCATGCTGATCACGCACTACACGCGCATCCTGAACTACATCAAGCCCGACTTTGTGCACGTGTTCGTCAACGGCCGCATTGCTGAGCAGGGCGGCCCTGAACTGGCCGAACGGCTCGAGGCAGAGGGCTACGACCGCTTCCTCGTGGAGGCGTAACCCTCACGATGCCCATGCTCACCGACATCAGGGCCGACTTCCCGATCCTCACCCGCACGGTGCGGAACGGGAAGCGCTTGGTCTACCTCGACTCGGCCGCCACGTCTCAGCGTCCCCAACAGGTTCTCGACGCCGTTGCAGACTTCGAGACGCTCCACAACGGGGCGGTCCAGCGCGGTGCCCATTTGCTCGCCGAGGAGGCTACCGAAGCCTTCGAGACGGCGCGGGCGTCTGTGGCGAGGCTCGTGGGTGCGCGGGAGGACCGCGAGATCGTGTGGACGGGAAACGCCACGGCCGCCATGAACCTCGTGGCCAACGGCATGGCGAACGCCTCGGCGGGCATCGGCGGCGCGAACTCCGCCCGCTTCCGCGTCGGACCGGGCGACTCGATCGTGGTGACAGAGACCGAGCATCACGCCAACCTCATCCCGTGGCAGCAGTTATGTGCCCGCACGGGAGCGACGCTGAAGTGGATCGAGGTGGACGACCTGGGCCGAATGCGGCTCGAGCAGCTCGCGACCGTCATTGACGAGACGACCAAGCTCGTCGCATTCACACACGCCTCGAACGTGACAGGGCTCATCACCGATGTGGCGCCGATCGTAGCGCGCGCCCGTGAGGTGGGCGCGTTCACGTTCTTGGACGCGTGCCAATCGGTGCCTCACCTGCCGGTGGACTTCCGCGCGCTCGGCGTCGACTTTGCCGCGTTCTCAGGCCACAAGATGCTTGGCCCCACCGGCATCGGCGCGCTGTGGGGTCGCGGGCCTCTCCTCGACTTGCTGCCTCCTTCGATCTTTGGCGGAGGCACAGTTCAGATCGTCACGCTCGAGGAGACCACCTGGATGGACGCTCCCAGCCGCTTCGAGGCAGGCTCTCAGCCAGTTGCACAGGCCGTGGGAATGGGCGTTGCCGCCGAGTACCTGATGTCTTTGGGAATGGACAACGTCGCGGAACACGAGCGCCGCATCGGGCATATTCTGCGCGAGGGCGTGAGCGAGGTTCCAGGCGTGCGACTCCTGGGGCCTGTGGGCGACCCTCACGCCCGCGACGTACTTGGCCTCGCCGCCGTCTTTGTCGACGGTGTCCACTCCCACGATGTGGGCCAGGTGCTCGACGATGCAGGCATCGCGGTCCGAGTCGGTCATCATTGCAACCAGCCCCTTCACCGACGCTTGGGCGCGCCAAGTTCAACCCGAGCGAGCGCCCACGTGTACACGACCGAAGACGAGGCTAGGCTCTTTGTCGAGGTCCTCGCCACGGTGCGGCCGTTCTTTGGACTGAGTTCATGAGCGACCTCGAACAGATGTATCAGCAGGTCATCCTTGACCACGCGAGGGCACGTCACGGCGCGGGCCTGGTAACCCTCGACACGCCGTCGATGGGGGAGTCTCATCAGGTGAACCCGACGTGCGGCGATGAGATCACCCTGCGCGTCGGCCTCGATGGAGATAAGCTCACGTCAGTCTCGTGGGAGGGCCAGGGTTGTTCGATCTCCCAGGCCTCGGCGTCGATCCTCACCGAACTCATGGATGGCGCTGACCTGCGCCGCGCGGATGAGACCATGGAGGCCTTCATGGCACTCATGCACCACAGGGGCGAGTTGCTCGGCGACGACAGGGACGACCTCTTGGATGACGCCACGGCCTTTGTTGGCGTGGGAAAGTACCCGGCGCGCATCAAGTGCGCGCTGCTCAGTTGGGTGGCCCTGCGCGACGCGATCGCGCGAGCCACCGTCGGCACGGAAGGATCGTGACTATGGCAGAAACGACGACCCCCGCGAATGTGGCGGACATCGAGGAGGCGCTCCGCGATGTGATTGACCCCGAACTGGGCATCAACGTGGTGGACCTTGGGCTCGTGTACGGCGTGCAGCTGGACGAGAACCAGCACGCAGTGATCGACATGACCCTGACATCTGCCGCGTGCCCACTCACGGACGTGCTTGAGGATCAAACGCGCGAATGCCTTGAGGGGCTCGTTGACGGCTTCCGCATCAACTGGGTGTGGATGCCGCCTTGGGGGCCCGACAAGATCACCGACGATGGCCGCGAGCAGTTGCGGGCGCTCGGTTTTAACGTCTAGGGCTCTGCTCCTTCCGACGTGTCGCAGCGTCTGTCTCGCGGCGGCGTTGGGGTAGCGCGGTAGCGTCGCACCATGACGAAAGCGACCCATGTGGTGCTGATCCGCGGAATCAACGTGGGCGGCAAGAACCCCGTGCCTATGGCGCGCTTGCGGGTAGCCCTCGAAGAGCGCGGCTACGTCGCCGTGCGCACGTACATCCAGTCGGGAAACGTCCTTCTCGCCGCCCCTGGCGAGGACGAGGCGCGCGTTTCGGACGCCGTCGCGCGCGCTCTCAAGGCCGAATTCTCGGTGGTCACACCCGTGGTCACTGTCGCAGCGGACACCCTTCGCAGGGCCGTCGCCGACGCTCCCGACGGATTCGGCGACGCACCAGACCTGTTTCACCACGACGTGGCGTTCCTCGTGACTGGGCTAGAAAGCGATGTGGCGCTGGCGGCGTTCGGCCTCCGCGAAGGCGTCGATACCGCGTGGGCAGGCGTGGGCGTTGTCTACTTCAGGCGCCTGTCCGCCGAGCGCATCAAGAGCAGAATGTCGAAGGTTGTGAGCAGCCCGCACTACAAGAACATGACGATCCGTAACTGGCGCACCGCCACCACACTTGCGCGGATGCTGGACGAGGACTAAGCGGCGCGTACCTCTCCGCTGAGCCCTCAACTTCACTGAGCCCTCAACTTCACTGAGCCCTCAACTCCGCTGAGCCCTCAACTGCACTGGGCGCCCCAGCGATTGACGCCGCTTCAGCGCCGTGGGAGTACATGAATGCGCACAGGGGGTCGGGAGACGAGCACCGAGGTGCTCGCGGGGCGCCTACCGGGGCCGGTGGCGCGTGGGAGGGCTAGCGAACAACAGGGCTAGCGAATAACAGGCCTAGCGGCCAATCACTCCGAAGGTGTCGCAAGCGGCAACGGTTCCGTTGGTGTAGCCGGTCGTGAAGGCCGCAGTGCGCGCCTCTGACGTCCCGTGAGTGAACGTGTGAGGAGTGACTTCCCCCTGGATGGTCTGCTGGATCCTGTCGTCGCCTACGGACGCCGCCGCGGCGAGTGCGTTGTCGAGCTGTTCCTGAGTCACTGGCTTGAGGAACGGCACTCCTGTGTCTGGGTCGGGCGTCGTGGCGGCGTGCCCTACCCACACTCCGGCGAGGCAATCCGCCATCAGTTCGACCTTGACCGAGTCGGAGTTCTCGCCGGTGCCGGACCGGTCGGCAATGTCGAAGATGCCCAATTCGTTCTCAATGTGGTGACCGTATTCGTGCGCCACCACGTAGGCCTCGGCAAGATTCCCGTTCTCGTAGCCGAACTGGGACAGCGAGGCGAAGAACGTCGTGTCGACGTACAGGGTCCGGTCGGTGGGGCAATAGAACGGCCCTGTGGACGAAGTCGCGGTGCCGCAAGCGGAGGCCGTGGACTGGTCGAAAACCACGATTCCAGGCAGCTCGTGAGTGAAGCCAGCGGCGGGCATCGCATCCGCCCAATACGCGTCGAGCGATTCGATGACGGGGAGCACGCGGCAGTCGGCGTACTTTTCGGCCGATGCGGCAGTGGTGCATCGGGAGTTGTAGTCGTTCTGAGCGGTGTCGTCTTGGACCGTGGTGCCCGCGCCCTGAGCGCTCGTATCGAGGCCGCCCGTAAAAAAGCCGGAATCCCCGGTGAGCACCCACAACAACAGACCGATCACGAGGGCGCCGATGCCTCCGCCAATCGCCACGCCACCCCGCGCGCCGCCTGGTCCTCTGCGCTGAACTCGGTTGGGGTCGAGCCGGGTTCCCTCGTTGAAACTCATGTCGCCTCCTTGGCGCTCAACTTAGTCGGTGCGAGCGGGGGCGGCGAGGCTTACGCGCCGGCTCTGGGGAGCATCGGACGTGGCCTCGTCCCCAATACCGCGCGCGTGCAGAGCCGCGCCAAGGTCAAGCGCGAACCCAACGGTGCGAGTCGCAGTGGGGATCATGAGCGCGGTCATATTGCGCCTGATTCCGCGCGCCCTCGCGGCGTCTCGTGACTCGCGCATGATGCGTGAGATTTCCGGAATGGTACGAAGCATGATGGCAAACATGAGGCCGGGAATGGTGGGCGGAAGGATGCGCCTAAAGGGGCGCGCTATCCGCGACGTGAAGTCAAGCATGTCGCTCATCGAGGTGGAGCCAGTGACAGCGAGTGACAGTGCGAACAGGCCGACCAGGTCCGCGGCAATATCAATCCCGGCACCGAGGTAGCCCCGATACACCTGGTAGGAGGCCGTCGCCGCCGCGACAAGCAGGATGAACACGAGACCCTTGAGCGTCGGCTTAGGCGCGGGGAGAACGCTCATGAGCAGAAGGAGTGCCGCCGCGCACAGGCCGAGCGCGGT